>NZ_JBSGTR010000020.1:0-74855 GCF_053607505.1 Rhodococcus sp. NPDC055112 | reverse complement strand
GCCGGGAACCGCGCCTCTTGTGCTGAATCCTCTACCGCGCGCTGTATCGGTAGGTCGCGCCAGCCGCTTCGCTACCGCGCGCTGTATCGGTAGGTCGCGCTAGCCGCTTCGCTACCGCGCGAACAGCAGCGCGCGCTTGACTTCCTGGATCGCCTTCGTCACCTGGATGCCGCGAGGGCACGCGTCGGTGCAGTTGAAGGTGGTGCGGCAGCGCCACACGCCGTCCTTGTCGTTCAGGATGTCCAGACGCTCCGAGGCACCCTCGTCGCGGCTGTCGAAGATGAACCGGTGCGCGTTGACGATCGCGGCGGGGCCGAAGTAGCTGCCGTCGCTCCAGTACACCGGGCACGAGGTGGTGCAGCACGCGCAGAGGATGCACTTGGTGGTGTCATCGAAGCGCGCGCGGTCGGCCTGCGACTGGATGCGCTCGCGGGTCGGCTCGTTGCCGGTGGTCATGAGGAACGGCTTCACGGCGCGGAACGCGTCGAAGAAGGGCTCCATGTCCACGAGCAGGTCCTTCTCCACCGGCAGGCCCTTGATGGGCTCGACCGTGATGGTGAGGGTCTTGCTCGGGTCCTTCGGCAGCATGTCGCGCATCAGGACCTTGCAGGCGAGCCGGTTCACGCCGTTGATGCGCATGGCATCGGAACCGCAGACGCCGTGCGCGCAGGAGCGACGGAACGTCAGCGTGCCGTCCAGGTAGCCCTTCACGTAGAGCAGCAGGTTCAGCAGGCGGTCGGTGGGCAGGGTCGGGACCTGGAAGCTGTCCCAGTGCTGGCCCTCGCCGTCCTCGGGGTTGAAGCGGGCGATCTTGAGGGTCACCATCACGGCGCCCTCGGGAACGGGAGGCAGCGCGGGGGCGTCCTTGTCTACAACGGGTGCGGACATCAGTACTTACGCTCCATCGGCTCGTAGCGGGTCATGACTACCGGCTTGTAGTCGAGACGGATGTCGGAGAGCAGACCGTCGCCTTCCTTGTAGGCCATGGTGTGCTGCATGTACTCGGCGTCGTTGCGGTCCGGGTAGTCCTCGCGCGCGTGGCCGCCGCGGGACTCCTTGCGGTTGAGCGCGCCGACGACGGTCACCTCCGCCATCTCCAGCAGGAAGCCGAGCTCGACGGCTTCGAGCAGGTCGCTGTTGTAGCGCTTGCCCTTGTCCTGCACGGTGATGTGGTTGTACCGCTCCTTGAGGGCGCGGACGTCCTTGAGCGCGTTGCTCAGCGTGGTCTCGGTGCGGAACACGGACGCGTTGTTGTCCATGGTCTGCTGGAGCTCGGTGCGGATGTCCGCGACCCGCTCGCTGCCGTGGTCGGAGAGGATGACCGCGAGCCACTCCTCGACCATCTTCGCCGGGTTCTCCGGCAGCGGCACGAAGTCGGTGTTCTCGGCGTGCTCGGCGGCCGCGATGCCGGCGCGACGGCCGAACACGTTGATGTCGAGCAGCGAGTTGGTGCCGAGACGGTTCGCGCCGTGCACGGAGACGCAGGCGCACTCGCCCGCGGCGTACAGGCCGGGAACGATGTCGTCGTTGTTGCGCAGCACCTCACCACGGATCTTGGTGGGGATGCCGCCCATCACGTAGTGGCAGGTCGGGTACACGGGCACCAGCTCGGTGACCGGGTCGACGCCCAGGTAGGTGCGGGCGAACTCGGTGATGTCGGGGAGCTTCTCCTCGAGCACCTCCTCGCCGAGGTGGGTCACGTCGATGTAGACGTAGTCCTTGTTCGGGCCTGCGCCGCGGCCCTCGAGCACCTCGAGCACCATGGAACGGGCCACGATGTCGCGGGGCGCGAGGTCCTTGATGGTGGGGGCGTAGCGCTCCATGAAGCGCTCACCCTCCGCGTTGCGGAGGATGCCACCCTCGCCTCGGACGGCCTCCGAGATCAGGATGCCCAGGCCCGCGAGGCCTGTCGGATGGAACTGGTGGAACTCCATGTCCTCCAGGGGCAGGCCCTTGCGGAAGATGATGCCCATGCCGTCACCGGTGAGGGTGTGGGCGTTGGAGGTGGTCTTGTACATCCGTCCCGAGCCGCCGGTGGCGAACACGATGGACTTGGCGTGGAAGACGTGGATCTCGCCGGTGGAGAGCTCGTAGGCGATGACACCCGTCGCGACGGGGCCCTCCTCGGTCTCCGTCAGTGCGATGTCGAGCGCGTAGAACTCGTTGAAGAACTCGACGTCGTGCTTGACGCAGTTCTGGTAGAGCGTCTGCAGGATCATGTGGCCGGTGCGGTCCGCGGCGTAACACGCACGGCGCACGGGCGCCTTGCCGTGGTCACGGGTGTGCCCACCGAAGCGGCGCTGGTCGATCTTGCCCTCGGGGGTCCGGTTGAACGGCAGACCCATCTTCTCGAGGTCGAGGACCGCGTCGATGGCTTCCTTGGCCATGATCTCGACCGCGTCCTGGTCGGCGAGGTAGTCGCCGCCCTTGACGGTGTCGAAGGTGTGCCACTCCCAGTTGTCTTCCTCCACGTTCGCCAGCGCGGCGCACATGCCGCCCTGGGCCGCGCCGGTGTGGCTGCGGGTGGGGTAGAGCTTGGTCAGGACCGCGGTGCGCACCCGAGGACCGGCCTCGATGGCGGCGCGCATGCCTGCGCCGCCGGCACCGACGATGACCACGTCATAACGATGTTCCAGCATGAAGTTTCTGCTCCCCTAGCTCGCGACGATATTGGGGTCGAAGGTGAAGATGACGTAGCTGCCCAGTCCCATGATCAGGATCATCGACACCACGAGAACCGTGTTGAGCCAGAAGCGCGTCGAATCCTTGCGCGAGTAGTCCGCGATCACGGTGCGCAGGCCGTTGCCGCCATGCAGCTGGGCGAGCCAGAGCATGGTGAGGTCCCACATCTGCCAGAACGGGCTGGACCAGCGACCCGCGACGAACGCGAAGTTGATGCGGTGCACGCCGTTGTCCACCATCAGCATGATGAACAGGTGGCCCAGGACCAGCACGATCAGCGCGAGTCCGGACAGGCGCATGAACAGCCAGGCGTAGAGCTCGAAGTTGTTCTTGGCGACGCGGCGCGGCGAACGCGGGTTCTCCAGGCTGGCGGGACGGTCGTAGGACGTGCCGAGAGTCTTGGCTTCAGTCATGTCAGTGCCCCGCAAACATGTTGTAGAAGATGCGACCGGCGCCGGGAATCATCACGACGAACCAGATCGCGATGATGATCCAGAGCATCGGGCGCTGGTACTGCGGACCCTTCGACCAGAAGTCCACGAGCATCACGCGGACGCCGTTGAGTGCGTGGTAGAGGACCATCGCGACCAGGGCGAGCTCCATGAGCCCGACGAGCGGGTTCTTGTAGGTCTCGATGACCTTGTCGTAGGTGTCCGGGTTGACTCGCACCAGCGCGGTGTCGAGAACATGGACGAAGAGAAAGAAGAATGTCGCGACTCCGGTGATCCGGTGTAGTACCCAGGACCACATGCCGGGATCGCCCCGGTATAGCGACCGTGTGCGCTCCTTGACTGGAGCGGCTTCAGTCGTGCTACTCATCGAGTGCTGTGCCTCCAACGTCTTTGGTGGACGTGTCGCACCCCCGTTTGGCTGTTTCATCTGGGACGACCCTGGAGTTTTCAGCCTTGGCGCGACGTGTACCTGAACCGACTGCCTGAACTGTAATCCTCGGCGAATGTGGGAACTAATTCGACAGGTGGTTCGTACGAACGGCTGCCGACATTCTTAGGTTTGCCTGCCCAATGGCCCGAGGTGCCGTTCTGGGGATCTTCTGCATCCATTCAGTGGGCGTGTCAGGATGGCTCACCGTGGCCGAAATTGATTGGAAAACGTTGCGCGACAATGCTGATCGCGCCATGAGATCCGCCTACGCGCCGTACTCCGGGTTCCCGGTCGGTGCGGCGGCGCTGGTTGACGATGGACGAATCGTCGTCGGATGCAATGTGGAAAATGTCTCATACGGACTCGGCCTCTGCGCCGAATGTGGACTGGTCAGTAACTTGCACTCCTCGGGCGGCGGCACCCTCGTCGCCTTCAGTTGCCGGGACAGCAGCGGTCAGACGCTGATGCCGTGCGGGCGGTGCAGACAACTGCTGCTCGAGCACGGCGGTGGCGACCTCCTGGTCGACGCTCCCGGCGGACCCGTGCCGCTCGCGGAGCTCCTACCTGCGGCGTTCGGGCCGCAGGACCTGGACCGGGTGCGGCAGGATTGGGGGGCGAGGGGATGACCGATCCCGTCTCCGTCATCACGGCCAAGCGGGATGGCTGTGAGCTCAGCGCGGCGCAGATCCACTGGGTGATCGACGCGTACACCAGGGGCGAGGTCGCGGACGAGCAGATGGCCGCGCTGGCCATGGCGATCGTCTTCCGCGGACTCACCAGGGCGGAAACCGCCGCATGGACGGACGCGATGGTCGCCTCGGGCGGCCGGATGGACTTCTCGCGCCTGCGCAGGCCGACGGTGGACAAGCACTCGACCGGCGGTGTCGGCGACAAGATCACCCTGCCGCTCGCCCCGTTGGTGGCGGCCTGCGGCGCGGCGGTCCCGCAACTGTCCGGGCGCGGCCTCGGCCACACCGGGGGCACCCTCGACAAGCTCGAGTCGATTCCGGGCTGGCGCGCCGACCTCGGGGCCGAGGAGATCCACTCGATCCTGGCGGACCCCGAGGTCGGCGCGGTTGTGTGTGCCGCGGGCTCGGGTCTGGCGCCCGCCGACCGGAAGCTCTACGCGCTGCGCGATGTGACCGGCACCGTCGAATCCATCCCGCTGATCGCCAGCTCGATCATGAGCAAGAAGATCGCGGAGGGGACAGGGGCGCTGGTTCTAGATGTGAAGGTCGGCTCCGGTGCCTTCATGAAGAACCTCGACGACGCGCGCGAATTGGCGTCCACCATGGTCGATCTCGGCGCGGACGCCGGGGTCCGCACGGTCGCCCTGCTGACCGCGATGGACAGCCCGCTCGGCAACACCGCGGGCAACGCCCTCGAGGTGGCGGAGTCGCTGGAGGTGCTCGCGGGCGGCGGGCCTGCCGATGTCGTGGAACTGACGCTGACGTTGGCCAGGGAGATGCTCGCGGCGGCGGGCATCGACGGGATCGACCCGGAGCGGGCGCTGCGCGACGGTCGGGCGATGGATCGCTGGCGGTCGATGGTCCGCGCACAGGGAGGGGACCCACACGCCGCCCTGCCGACCGCCCGCCATCACGAGGTCGTGCGGGCGACCGAGTCCGGCGTGCTGACCCGGCTCGACGCCATGGCCGTCGGTGTCGCGGCCTGGCGGCTCGGCGCGGGCCGCGAGCGTCAGGGGCAGAGCGTTCAGGCCGGTGCGGGGGTGCGCTGGCACGCCAAACCCGGTGAGACCGTCGCCGCTGGTCAGCCGCTGTTCACGCTGTACAGCGATACGCCTCGCCTGTTCGAGCCTGCGCTGGCCGCGCTGGCGGGCGCGTGGAGCGTCGGCGACACGCCGCCGTCGACGCCACTGGTCTTCGAGCGGATCGGCCTGAGCGGGTCTAGCGTCGGAGCATGAGCCCGACACCGCTCGATCTCGCACACATCAGGACCGCGCCCAAGGCCCTCCTGCACGATCACCTCGACGGGGGACTGCGGCCGGCGACCGTGCTCGAGCTGGCCCAGCAGGTCGGCTACGACGCCCTGCCCGCCGCCGACGCCGACTCGCTGGCGCAGTGGTTCGCCGAGGCCGCGGGCAGCGGTTCCCTAGTGCGCTATCTGGAGACCTTCGAGCACACGGTCGCGGTGATGCAGACCCCCGAGGGGCTGGCCCGGGTCGCCAGGGAGTGTGCCGAGGACCTGGCCGCGGACTCCGTGGTCTACGCCGAGGTGAGGTTCGCCCCGGAGCAGCACCTGGAGGCGGGGCTGAGCCTCGATGAGGTGGTGCACCACACGCTGCTCGGGTTCGAGGAGGGTGTGGCCGCGGCACGCGAACTCGGACGCGAGCTCCGGATCGGCTGCCTGCTCACCGCCATGCGGCACGCCGCGAGGTCGCGGGAGATCGCGGAACTGGCCGTGCGGTTCCGGGATCGCGGGGTGGTCGGATTCGACATCGCGGGCGCCGAGGCCGGGCATCCGCCGAGCAGGCACCTCGACGCCTTCGAGTACATGCGGACCAGCAACGCGCACTTCACCATCCACGCGGGCGAGGCGTTCGGGCTGCCGTCCATCCACGAGGCCATCGCGTTCTGTGGCGCGGATCGGCTCGGCCACGGGGTGCGGATCACGGACGACATCACCGTGGCCTCGGACGGCACCGCGAGCCTCGGCCGGCTTGCGAACTACGTGCGGGACAAGCGCATCCCACTGGAGCTGTGCCCGAGTTCGAACGTGCAGACCGGTGCGGTGGAGAGCCTGGAGAAGCACCCCTTCGACCTGCTGGCGAGGGAGCGCTTCCGCGTCACGGTCAACACCGACAACCGGCTGATGAGCGCGACCAGCATGAGCGAGGAGATGCTGAAGCTGGTCACGACGTTCGGCTACGGCTGGAGCGACCTGGAGCGGTTCACGATCAACGCGATGAAGTCCGCGTTCATCCCGTTCCCCGAGCGGCTGCGCCTGATCGACGAGGTGGTCAAGCCCGGCTACGCGGTGCTGATCGGCTAGCCGATCACTCGACCCGCAGGCGCGCCTCGAACTCGCGCTCGAGCACCCGCCAGGCCTCCGACTCGGCGTCGAACGGCGGGTTCGGTGCCATTCGGGTGGGGTCGGGGTTGAGCGTGTAGGAGACGTACCAGCCGAGCGGGGTGGAGGCGGCGAGGGCCTGCTCGGTGGAGTCGTCGTCCGCGTAATCGGCTGCATCGGTGAACAACTCGACCGCCAGGTCGAGCTGGTCCGCGTCGACCGACTTGGGTCCCTGCGCGAGATCGTCCGCGAGGCCCGGCAACACGTAGACGTTCTCGTCGGTGACCTCGATCTCGAGCGCGCCGTCGACCGCCGCCGTCTGCACGTCCGAGTAGGTGCTCACCTGTGCGAGGTCGTGGTCGTGGTTGTCGGCCAGGTAGCGGGCCAGCGCGCGCTCCGAGGTGAAGACCAGGATCCGGCCCGACCTGCCAAGGAAGATCGGATCGTCGTCGAGGTAGCACCGCAGCGTGTAGTACTCGGCGCCCGAGGTGATGATCTTGATCGGATCGATGCCGACGGACCCCCAGAACGATTCGTCCTCCGCGGCCAGGGCGATCGGGTCGACGGTGTCGTCGTCGAGGTCGACCGTCATGAACTCGAGGTCGTCGTCCTCGTCGGATTCCTCCGCGGCGTCCTCCGCGTCGACGATGTTCTCCTCGGCGGCAAGGATTTCGGCCTCGGCAACGGCGACGGCGGCCTGGTCGACCTCGGGGGTCGCGACGATCGCGTCGATCGCGTCGAGCACGTCGTCCCAACCGCCGGCGACCGCGGTGCCGATCTGGATCCACAGCTCCTCGCCGTCGCGGCCCGCGAAGGCGTTCACCCCGCCGGGCAGTGCCCCGAGGACGGGATGGCCGCCGAAGAACTTGGTGACGGCGTCGAGCTCGCACACCTCGCCGATGGTGCGCACCATCTCGAGGGTCTCCTCGAGTTCGGCGATGGTGAGGGCGTCCGGATCCCCCGCGGCGAGCTCGGGCACGCCGACCAGGTCGTAGACGTGCGTCTCGTCGGGTTCAAGCTCGGAGGCCCCCAATGCCGACAACGTCGACCAGGACGGGTGCTCGACCAGGTCGTTGTCCGAGTTGGTGCGCGTGAACGCGGCCAGTTCGGCGACCGACTCGAAGGCGTAGAGGTCCTCGTCGTGACCGAGGAACGCCTCCCACTCGTCGTCCCCCTCGCGCCACCGGGGAGCCCACAACGTGACGAGGTCACCATCGGTGAGACCGAGCTGGATCGGGACGATGTCTCCTGCCATGGCTGGCAGCCTAGTCGGTGAACGCGGCCTGCAGCGACGCCAGTATCCGTTCCCGGCGGTCGGCCACCATCTGGGCTGCCCTGGCCGCGGTGGCGGTGATCATCGCCGCGAGCTCGCGGGAGTCGACATGGGCGATCGACTCGGAGATCCAGAGGCCGCTCATCCCGCCGTTCTCATCGACCTCGACGCTCACCAGTCCCGATTCGTGGGTCACCCGGGCCCGCGCGCGGGTGAGGTCGTGCAGCGCGTCCTCGAGGCTGTTTGCCAGGCCGGTGGCACGCTCGACCACGAGGTCCATCTGGTGTCCGCTGTTCACGGCGTCACCGTCCTTCGTTCGCTCACAGTTGCCGCATCCAGCTGGTGGGGGCGGACTCTTCCTCGTCCTCCGGGTACGCGGCGGCGGCCAACTCGTTCCTGGTGGGCAGGCCGAGCGCGTCGAGCACCTCGGATGGCACGCCCTGCTCGGTCAGGTCGGCACGCCTGCGGACCTTCGCCTCCGCTGCGGCACGCTTGCACACCTCGAGGACCGAGGCGGCCAGTTGCGTTCCGCCATAACGGAGTTCGCGCTGGTCGATGTTGATCGCCAGGGGCAGACCCTGATCGGTGGCGCGCACGGTGACGGTTCCCGCGCGGTTTCCCACCGTCGCCACCGCGACGTCGTCGGCGCTCATTCGGTCGGCCTGTAGAAGCCGTGGAAGCCCATGCCGATGTTCTCGGTGCGGACCGAGCTCACCTGCACCGGATCCCCTGCCTCGACCATCTGACCGTTTCCGATCACCATCGCGACGTGGCCGTCCCAGACGGCGAGGTCACCGGGCTGCAGGTCGGACTGGCTCACCGGGACGCCGACGTTCTGCTCCTGGGCGAGCCGGGGGATCTCCACGCCTGCCTCGCCGTACGCCCACTGGGTGAGCCCCGAGCAATCCAGGCCCTGCCCTGGAGTGGTACCACCCCACTCGTAGGGCACGCCCTGCTGGCTGAGCGCGTTGCGGACCGCGTCGGCGGCCTCCCGGTTCGGAGCCATCGCGGTGCTGCCGTCGGGCAGGAAGATCTCGACGCCATCGCTGCTACCGAGCGAGTCCGAGCTGCTGCCGGTTCGCTGGCGGGTGGGGGCCTTGCCGATCTCGGGGGGAGCGGTGCCCGAGCCCCGCCCGAGCGGGCTGCCGCCGCCGAGCCCGCGTCCGGTCTGGCCCATCGCGCCGCTGAAGCCGGAGTAGGCGTTGCTCGGAGCGGACGAGGCGGCGTTGCCGAAGCTGTTGCCGAAGCCGCTGAACGCGTCGCCGCGCTGCTGCAGCGAGGACGCGGGAGTGGTGGTGGCGCCTGCGGATGCCGTGGGGCGGATCGGTGCCTGTGCCGCACCGGGGTCCGCGGGGTCCGTGGACTGCTCGGGCGCGGTCAGCGCCGTCATCTTCGCGGTGTGCGCGGTCAGCTCGGCGCGGACCCGGGCGACGACCGTCAGCCCACGGGAGAGGTGATCGATCGCGGCGGCGATGATCATGATCTGACCGGGCGGGGTGGTGAGCGTGGGGCCGGCCGCGACGGCGACCGAGATGAACGACTGCAGGATGCCCTCGAGCTCGACCATCCCGGTGTTCACGTCGCGGGAGGCGACGGTGAGGACCCCGGCGATCTCGTTGCCCCGATCGGAGAGCTGGACCTGCTGGGCCTGGGCCCGGTCGGCCTTCGCCACGGCGGCATCGGACGCGACACCGGTCCACACGCCACCGAGTTCGGCGATGCCGAGTTTGCCGACCGCGTATGCGGAGTCCAGCGCGATCGAGGCGATCTTCATGGCATCGGCCGGTCCGCCGGACGGCATCACCCCGCTGCCGAAGGTCTCCACGAGTTCGATGATGGGGCGGGCGAGGAGGTCGATCCCGATCATGCTCAGGCCTCCAGTCCGTTGCCCGTGGAGCTGAGTCCGGTGGCCGCGCCCAGGTCCGCGGAGTCGTACGCCGCGGCCGAGGCGTGCGCGGCCTCGCTCATGCTGCCCAGCGTCCGCGCGAGGTCGGTCAGCGCGGCCGCGTGGCCGCCGTGCGCCGCCGCGAAGGCGGCGACGAAATCGCCGCCGATCAGACCGAAGGCGGGTCCGAGCAGGACGGGGCCCGCCGCCGCCGTCCCGATCGCGGCGGTCTCGACCTGCGCCGCCATCGACGAGGCCGTCGCGCCGTAGGCGCGGATGCCCTCGGTCACGGCCGAAAATTCACTCATGTCGTTCCCCCGGGGTCAGAACTGTGCGTTACATGGTTGGACGCCGCCGCCGCCCTTCCGGTTCCATCGACCCGAATTCCCCGCATATTCTTCTCGTCATGGACACCCATGTGGTTGATCACCCGCTCGCCGCCTCGCTGCTGACCACGATGCGCGACGCGGGCACGGACAACCCGACCTTCCGCTCCGCGCTGCGCGAGCTGACCCAGATGCTCATCTACGAGGCCATCCGCGACGCCGAGATCGAGGTGTTCGAGGTGCAGACCCCCGTGGCACCCGCCCGCGGGGTCCGGCTGGCCACGCCGCCGTTGCTGGTGCCGGTGCTGCGTGCCGGGCTCGGCATGGTCGAGCAGGCGAGTTCGTTGATCCCGCAGTCACAGGTGGGCTTCGTCGGCATGGCCCGCGACGAGCAGACCCATCAGCCGGTCCCGTACCTCGAATCGCTGCCCGATGACCTGTCCGGGATCCCGGTGTACGTGCTCGACCCGATGCTCGCCACCGGCGGTTCGATGGTGCGCACCATCGAACTCCTCGTCACCAGGGGAGCGGTGGACATCACCGCGGTGTGCGTCGTCGCCGCCCCGGAAGGCGTCGCGGCACTGAAGGACTCGGGGTTCCCGGTCCGGTTGGTCACCGCGAGCATCGACGAGGGGCTCAACGACGACGCGTACATCGTCCCGGGTCTGGGCGACGCGGGGGACAGGCAGTTCGGCCCGCGCTGGATTTGAGCGTCACAGTTCGCGCGCGTAGGCGCGCAGCTCGCGCAGTCGGCTCTCGGCCTCGGCCCGCGCCCGGTCCAGGTCGGAGCGGTCGTCGACGTCCACGATGACCTCGAGGTAGCACTTGAGCTTGGGCTCGGTTCCTGACGGCCGCACCACCATTCGGGTGCGTTCGCCGCGCAGCACGACCGCGTCTGCGCGCAGCGCGCCGCGCCTGTCCAGCAGGTCCTCGGCGGTGACCTCGTCGCCTGCCAGCGACCGAGGCAGGTCGGCACGCAGTCGGGTCATCAGGTCCGCGAGCTCGCCCTGGTGTCCGACCCGCCGCGACACCTGGTCGCCCGCGTGCACCCCGAACTCGACCGCGTAGCCCTCGAGGACGTCCGTCAGGGACCGGCCCCGTGCCTTGAGCCCCGCCGTCAGGTCGGCAACCAGCACTGCCGCGGAGATGCCGTCCTTGTCGCGGACCGCCTCGGGGTCGACGCAGTGCCCGAGCGCCTCCTCGTAGGCGTAGGCCAGGCCCGCGCCTGCCCGGACAAGCCACTTGAAGCCGGTGAGCGTCTCGGCGAACCGGGCGCCCCTTGCCGCCGCCACCTTCGCGAGCAGCTGCGAGGACACGATCGTGGTCGCGACGAGCGGATCCGGTCCTACGGTGGCCAGCACGTGGTCGCCGAGCAGGACGCCGGTCTCGTCGCCGCGCAGCATCCGCCACCCGTCGGGTCCGGGGACGCCGACCGCGCACCGATCCGCGTCCGGGTCGAGCGCGATGGCGAGGTCGGCGCCGACGCTCTCGGCGAGTTCGAGCAGGGCGTCGGTGGCGCCGTCCTCCTCGGGATTGGGGAACCGCACGGTGGGGAAGTCGGGGTCCGGATCGAATTGGCTTGTCACCGTGTGCAGATCGGTGAAGCCCGCCGCGGTCAGGGCGGCGACCGCGGTGTCCCCGCCGACGCCGTGCAACGGGGTCAGTGCGATGCGCAGATCCCGGTTGCTCCCGCGCGGTAGCGCGGACACCCGCGCGAGGTACTCGGTGAGCAGCGCGTCGTCGGTGGGAGTGGCAGGGGCCCGGGGGACCGCGGCGGCGGGACCGACCGCCGCGATGGCGTGTTCGATCTCTCGGTCGGCGGGCGCGATGAGCTGTGCCCCGCCGTCCGTGTACACCTTGTAGCCGTTGTCCGTCGCGGGATTGTGCGAGGCGGTGATCTGGACTCCCGCTGCGGCGCGGAGCCTGCGGACGGCGAACGCCAGTACCGGTGTCGGCAGGGGTCGTGGCAGCACCACCACGTCGAATCCGGCGGCCGCGAGCACCTCCGCGGTCGCGGCGGCGAACTCCCGCGAACCGTGCCGCGCGTCCCGGCCGACCACCACGGTGGACCCGCCGAGGCAGCGGGCCTGCAACCAGGACGCCAGCCCGGCGGTGGTCCGGACGACGGTGTCGACGTTCATCGCGCCCGGCCCAGGACCCAGCGGTCCGCGCAGTCCGGCGGTGCCGAAGGTCAGCGGCGTCCCGCTCTCGTCGGTCACTGTCTCGTCCGTCACAGCCGGACGACCAGGTCGCGGAGCAGCTCGCCGATCCGGGCGGCGGACGCGGCGCCCGCCGCGAGTACCTCGGAGTGGTCGAGCGGTTCGCCGGTGATGCCCGCGGCCAGGTTGGTCACCAGCGACAGCCCCAGCACCCGCGCGCCGATCGCCCGGACCGCGATCGCCTCGTGCACGGTCGACATGCCGACCAGGTCGGCGCCGAGCACCCGCAGCATCCGGATCTCGGCGGGCGTCTCGTAATGCGGTCCCGGCAGGCCCGCGTACACGCCCTCGGCCAGTGTCGGGTCGATCTGCCGGGCGAGCGCGCGGAGGTCGGGGGAGTACGCGTCCACCATGTTCACGAACTCGGCGCCCACCAGCGGAGACCTGGCCGTCAGGTTCAGATGGTCGGAGATCAGGACCGGTGTGCCGACACTCATGCCCTCCCGGATCCCGCCCGCCGCGTTGGTCAGGATCACGGTCCCCGCGCCCGCGGCGCAGGCGGTCCGGACCGGGTGAACCACCCGGGTCAGGTCGTGCCCCTCGTAGGCGTGGGTGCGACCGAGCAGCAACAGCACCCGGGTGTCTCCGACGCGCACCGAGCGCACCTGCCCGGCGTGCCCGGACGCGGACGGCGCGGCGAAGCCGGGCAGTTCCGCCATTGGCACCGTGGCGGATGGGACACCGAACGCATCCGCTGCGGCCTGCCAACCGGAGCCGAGCACCACCGCCACGTCGTGGGCGGGTACACCGGTGCGTTCGGCGAGCACACTCGCGGCCCGCGCCGCGGTGCCGAACGGGTCGGCGGCCAAATCGGAATCGTCCATGGCCGCTATTGTGCCCATATGCCATTTCTTGAGCGCGACGGCGACGTATTCATCCTGTACCTCGGTGCCGAGGGTCAGACGGACAGCGAGAACCGCTTCCATCCGGACTGGATCACCGAGATCCACGCGAAGCTGGACGAGGTCGAGGCCCACGAGGGCCCCGCTGCCCTGGTCACCTACGCCACCGGCAAGTTCTACAGCAACGGTCTCGACACCGATTGGCTGTTCGGCAACCTCGACAAGTCGCACTGGTACCTGGACGAGGTGCACACCGTGTTCACCCGGCTGCTGGCCTTCCCGATGGTCACGGTCGCCGCCGTGCAGGGCCACGCGTTCGGGGCGGGCGCCATGCTCGCCACCTCGCAGGACCTGCGCGTGATGCGCGCGGACCGGGGTTTCTACAGCCTGCCGGAGGCGGCACTGAACATGCCGTTCACCATCGGCATGAACGCGCTGATGACGACCGCCCTGCCCCGCCAGACCGCCGTCGAGGCGATGACCACCAGCCGCCGGTACGGCGGACCGGACGCGCTTGCTGCCGGGATCGTGAACCAGACGGCGGACGGCGACGGCGTGCTGGCCGCAGCGGTGGCGCGGGCGGCGGCGTCGACGGCGCTGCACGGGCCTAACCTCGCCGGGATCAAGTCCGGTATCCACCGGCCGGTCATCGAGGCCTTCGCCGTGCCGACGGATCCGTCGAACCTCAGCTTCGGGTAGCCATCGGGCTCGAGCGGCGAGTGACGCCGGACACGGATGAGATACTGGAGCCGTGAATTCGGAAGTGGTCGGTGCGGTCGCGACAGCGGCGTCCGACCTCGTCGCGCTGTCGCATTCGATCCACGCGGAGCCGGAGCTCGCTTTCGAGGAGCATCGCAGCGCCGCAAAGGTCGCGGAGCTGCTCTCGCAGCGGGGTTTTGACATCGAGTTGCCGGTTGCCGAGCTGCCGACGGCGTTCACCGCGAGCTACGGCAGTGGCGACCTCGTCATCGGGATCCTCGCGGAGTACGACGCGCTGCCGGAGATCGGACACGCCTGCGGGCACAACATCATCGCGGCGTCTGCGGTCGGCGCGGGCCTCGCGCTCGCGCCGCTCGCGGACCGCCTCGGTATCACCGTCCGGGTGCTCGGCACCCCCGCCGAGGAAAGCGGCGGCGGCAAGGTGCTGATGCTCGAGCGCGGTGTTTTCGACGACCTCGGTGCGGCGATGATGGTCCACCCGGGCTCCGAGGACATCGCGGGCGCCACCTCGCTCGCGATGGCCGATCTGGCCGTTGTCTTCAGCGGCCGCGAGGCGCACGCCTCGGCCGCGCCGCAGCTCGGGCGCAATGCGGCCGATGCGGCCACCATCGCGCAGGTGGGTCTCGGACTGCTCCGTCAGCACCTGTCCGCGGGCCAGCAGATGCACGGGATCGTCAGCGACGGCGGGATCGCGCCGAATATCGTGCCCGCCAGGACCGAGATGCACTACTACCTGAGGGCGCAGACCGCGGACTCGCTCACCGAACTGACGGACCGGGCGCTGGCCTGCTTCGAGGCAGGCGCTCTTGCGGCCGGGTGCACGCACGAGATTCGTACCGTCTCACCGAACTACACCGAACTGCGGCCCGATCCGTGGCTGGTCCGGTCCTATCGTGAACTGATCGTGGAGATGGGGCGCAGGCCGTTGGCCCCGGCATTGGAAGGATCGCGTCCCTTGGGCAGCACAGATATGGGCAACGTCACGCACGTGTTGCCGGGGATCCACCCCGTGATCGGGATCGAGTCGGGTGGTGCGGCCACCCACCAACCGGCGTTCGCCGCGGCGTGTGTGACCGAGTCCGCCGACCGTGCGGTCACCGACGGCGCGGTGGCGCTGGCGGGCACCGCGATCCGTGCGGCGACCGACCCCGAACAGCGGGCGCGCCTGCTCGAGGGCGCTCAGCGGCGGGGGGTGGGCAGTCGATGACCGAGTGGATCGACCGCTGGGTCGCCGATCACACCGCGGATCTCTCGTCGTGGCGGCGCCACATCCACGCGCACCCGGAGCTCGCCCGGCACGAGTACGCCACCACCGAGTTCGTCGCGACCCGCCTGATCGCGGCCGGCCTGGCACCCGAGATCCTTCCCGGCGGAACCGGTTTGACCTGCGATATCGGCCCGGACGGCCCGCGGGTCGCGCTTCGGGCAGACATGGACGCGCTGCCGCTCCAGGAGGCCACAGGAGCGCCCTACGCGTCGACGGTAACCGGGGTCTCCCATGCGTGCGGCCACGACGCCCACACCACCATCCTGCTCGGCGCGGGCCTGGCGCTCGCGCAGGCGCCGGACCTGCCGGTCGGGGTGCGGCTGATCTTCCAGCCCGCCGAGGAGGTGATGCCCGGTGGCGCGCTGGATGCGGTGGCCGCCGGAGCTCTCAATGGTGTGTCGAGAATCTTTGCGCTGCACTGTGACCCGCGGCTGGAAGCGGGCCGCGTCGGCGTCCGGCTCGGTGCGATCACCTCCGCGGCGGACACCGTCGAACTGATCCTCGATTCCCCTGGCGGGCACACGTCCCGACCGCACCTGACCACCGACCTGGTGTACGCCCTCGGCACGGTCATCACCGGACTGCCGGGAATGCTGAGCAGGCGGATCGATCCGCGCACCAGCACCGTGATGGTGTGGGGCGCGGTCACCGCGGGTCAGGCTCCGAACGCGATCCCTCAGTCGGGCAGGCTGATCGGGACCGTCCGGACCGGCGACCACGACACCTGGGCGCTGCTCGAACCGATGGTCCACGAGATCGTGGACGGCCTGCTCGCGCCGACGGGGGTGCGCTATCAGCTCAACTACCGGCGCGGCGTGCCGCCGGTGGTGAACGACGAGGACTCCACCCGGATCTTCGAGAGCGCGATCGCCGCGATCGGACCGGACGCGAGGTCGGACACCCCGCAGTCGGGTGGCGGCGAGGACTTCTCGTGGTACCTCGAGGAGGTTCCCGGCGCCATGGCCCGCCTGGGGGTCTGGTCGGGAGTCGGGCCGCAGCTCGACATCCATCAGCCGACCTTCGACCTGGACGAGCGGGCCCTCGGGGTCGGCGTCCGGGTGCTGGCCAACCTGCCGCTGGCCGCGGCGGGCGTCATCTAACCGGAGTAGCCGGGGGTCCCTGGGCCCACGTTGCGGCTGTTGCGGGTCCGCAGGTCGCGGACGTACTCCGCGGGCGCTCCCGCGATCTCGGCGGCCTCGGCCATCACGCCGAGGTAGCGGGCGGAGGGCAGTCCGCCCTCGTAGGCGTCGAGGACGTAGAGCCAGGCCAGCACCGGTTCGCCGTCGGTGTCGACGCGGAGCCGGATCTTGCGGTGGATGCCGAGCTCGGAGCCCTCCCACCGGTCGAGGCTCATCTCGTCCTCGTCGGGGACGTCGTAGAGCACCACGAAGACGCTGGAGTCGGGGTCCTCGACGACGGTGGCCAGCGCGCCTTCCCAGCCGATGTCGCCGCCGCTGAAGGTCAATCGCCAACCTTGCAGCCAGCCCGTTCCCGCCATCGGCGAGTGCGGGCAGCGCTTGAGCATCTGCTCCGGATGCATGTTGGATCCGTAAGCGGCGTAGATCGGCACGGCGAAAGCCTAAACCGTGTCGGGGCGACTGTAGAACCGCACACAGCAAAACGGAACCCGTTCGCCGCAGGGAACCGGTGCCGACGTGCGTCGGAGCGGGCCGGTGCAATAGCGTGGAACGCACCGACACCCTGCGTAACAGCTCCCGAACAACTGGAGGATGAATGACCCGGATCGTGATCATTGGCGGCGGACCGGCCGGGTATGAGGCGGCGCTCGTCGCCGCCCAGCACGGTGCGTCGGTTTCGCTGATCGATTGCGACGGGGTCGGCGGTGCCTGCGTGTTGTGGGACTGTGTGCCGTCGAAGACGTTCATCGCCTCGACCGGGGTGCGCACGGACATGCGCCGGGCCGCCGACCTGGGCATCAGCCTCGAGCCGTCCCAGGCCACCATCTCACTGCCGCAGATCCACTCCCGGGTCAAGAGCCTCGCGCAGGCCCAGTCCTCGGACATCAGGGATCGGCTCCAGACCGTCGGCGTCGAGCTGCTCGTCGGACACGGGGAGCTGATCGACCAGGAGCTCGGGATGGCGGCTCACCAGGTGAAGGCGACCCTGCACGACGGCGGCGAGCGGGTGCTCGACGCGGACGTGGTGCTGATCGCCACCGGCGCCAGCCCCCGCGTCCTGCCGACGGCCAAGCCGGACGGCGAGCGCATCCTGAACTGGCGTCAGCTCTACGACCTCGATTCGCTGCCCGAGCACCTGGTGGTGGTCGGTTCGGGCGTGACAGGCGCCGAGTTCGTCTCCGCCTACACCGAGATGGGCGTCAAGGTGACGATGGTCTCGAGCCGCGACCGGGTGCTGCCGCACGAGGACGCGGACGCGGCCCTCGTCCTCGAGGAAGCGCTGTCCGAGCGCGGTGTGACCCTGGTCAAGCACGCCCGCGCCGACTCCGTCGAGCGCACCGCGGACGGCATCGCGGTGACGCTGGCCGACGGTCGGGTGGTCACCGGCAGCCACGCCCTGATGACGGTCGGCTCCATCCCCAACACCAACGGTCTCGGCCTCGAGCGGGTGGGCATCGAGCTCGACCCGGGCGGCTACCTGCGGGTGGACCGCGTCTCGCGGACGGCGGTGTCGGGGATCTACGCGGCGGGCGACTGCACCGGACTGCTGCCGCTGGCCTCCGTCGCGGCGATGCAGGGCCGGATCGCGATGTACCACGCCCTCGGCGAGGGCGTGAGCCCCATCAAGCTCAAGACCGTCGCCTCCGCGGTGTTCACCCGTCCCGAGATCGCCACCGTCGGCGTCAGCCAGGCCTCGATCGACGACGGCGAGGTGCCTGCGCGCACCGTGATGCTCCCGCTGAACACCAACCCGCGGGCCAAGATGTCCGGACTGCGCCGCGGCTTCGTGAAGATCTTCTGTCGCCCGGCCACCGGCGTGGTCATTGGCGGGGTCGTGGTCGCCCCGACCGCCTCGGAGTTGATCCTCCCGATCGCCATCGCGGTGCAGAACAACCTGTCGGTGAACGATCTGGCGCAGACCTTCTCGGTGTACCCGTCGCTGACCGGATCCATCACCGAGGCCGCCCGTCAGTTGATGCGCCACGACGACCTCGACTGACCCCCGTCGGTCCCACGATGCGATACGAAGGGTTCATATCGTGGGCCTGCCTGTGTGATAGTCGATGGTGCCGGCCGCGACCATCGGCCCCCGCTTCGGCGCCTCCCGCCCCGCAGACCCGGGACGACCAGGTGTTTTTGCCTCGTCCTGTCCCCAGTCTGCCCCGGGAGGTCTCGTGTCCCCGTCCCCACACCCCGCGTTCGCACGCCGCATGAACGGGCTGCGCAGCTCGGCGATCCGGGATCTGCTCACCATCACCGCCCGTCCCGAGATCGTCAGCCTGGCAGGCGGGCTTCCCGACCCCGAGCTGATTCCGCGGGAGCGGATCCGCGAGGCGAGCGAGGTGGTGCTCGCGCGACCGGACGCGGTCCAGTACACCGAGACCGCGGGTTGGTTCGGCCTGCGCGAGGTGATCGCCGCGCGGGAGTCCGCGGCCGGATCGCGCTCGGTGGACCCGCGCGAGGTGGTGGTGACCCACGGATCCCAGCAGGCGCTGAGCCTGCTCGCCCAGGTGTTGCTCGACCCCGGCGCCACGGTCGTCGTCGAGGAACCCGCCTACACCGGTGCCCTCCAGGTGTTTCGCCTCGCCGAGGCGAGGATCCTGACGGTGCCGCTCGACGCGGACGGGATGCGCACCGACCACCTGGAGGAGCTCCTCGCCGCGGGCGAACGGCCCACGCTGGTGCACACGGTGAGCAACTTCCACAACCCCGGCAGCGCGACGATGTCCGTCGCGCGCAGGCGGCATCTCGCGGAGCTCGCCGAGGCGTACGGATTCTGGGTGATCGAGGACGACCCGTACGGCGAGATCTGGTTCGACGCCGCGCCACCCGCACCGGTCGCGGACCACTCGGACCGGGTCATCCGGCTCTCGAGCGCGTCGAAGATCCTGGCGCCGGCGCTGCGGGTCGGGTGGCTGCGTGGCCCCCGCGCGGTCTGCGAGGCCGTCGAGTTGGTCAAGCAGGGCGCGGACCTGTGTGGCGGGGCGCTGACGCAGCAGATCGCGGCGACCATGCTGGCCGACACGCCGTGGCTGGCCGGGCACCTGGAGCGGATCCGCGCCGTCTACGGTTCCCGCGCCAGGGCGCTCGCCGCGGCGGTCACCGGCGCCTTCGGTGACGCCGTGTCCGCGACCGAGATCGGCGGCGGCATGTTCTGCTGGCTCGAGTTCCGCGACGGCACCGACACCGGGCTGCTCCTGGCGGCCGCGCTCGACCACGGCGTCGCCTTCGTGCCCGGGTCGGCCTTTGCCGTCGGCGGTGACCATCGGGGCACCGCGCGGCTGTGCTTCACCACCAATGACGAGTCCACCCTTGGTGACGCGATCGGCAGGCTGGCGGCCGCGCACGGCGGCCGCTGAATCAGTTTCCGTCCGGACTGGGCTACGAAATCAGAACGTGGCCGGATCCCAGAAGTACACATGTCCAGTGAATGGGCCGGCGAAGGGAGCGTTGAGACGGTGCCTGTTGCCCCGCGGATCGAGCTGGTATCCACCGATTAGGCCGTGGACACCGGTGCAGTAGATGTTGTCCGTGCCGAAGGGGCTGAACACGACCCTGTTGGTTGTGTTCCAGGCGTCCGGAGCGATCGGCACCCGAAACATCTGACTGCACGGCGCGTGCTCGCCGGGTGCTTGAGCGGAAGCACTAGGCGCTAGGACGGCGCCGATTCCGATCGCCATCGCACCCGCTGCCACCAACATCTTGCGATTCATGCAAGTTCCTGCCCACGGTGAAAAGGAAACGGTCATTCTGTTTTTCGGACCTGGCGTGATCGTCGTTACGTGTGTAGGTATCGACAGGCGGGGGACCGCTTTGCCGGCCCCGCTTACGCCGTCGTAATGCGAGCAGGTTCACTGTGTTGTTGTTCAATCTCCTGTCTGCCACTTCGAGCAAGCATCGCGAGCGCGCCGGCAACCACGCAGATGTATGCGATGACGTAGATGTTTGCCAGGAGTGCTTTGGTGACCGGCCACCACGGCGGGAAGAGGAACAGGCCGATCACCACGTTGGACTCGTCCCACCTGTACGGCCATGCTCCCGCCGCCACGTACAGCCCGGCGGCCGCGGTCCACCACCAGGGCTGAATCAACGCCCGGTGCACAAGGTAGATCAGCAGGGGAACGAACCACACCCAGTGATGGCTCCATGAAAAGGGAGACACGGCTGACGCTGTCAGCCCGGAGAGCGTTACCGACAGGAGGACTTCGTCGATTCGATACAGCCGCACAGCAATCGTCAGACCAACGACAGCGACGATCCCCGCTACCGCGATCCAAAGCCACATGGGTGCAGGCTGACCGGTTAGGTGTGCGATGGCGCCGCGGATCGACTGGTTCGACGGGTGCCTGTCGTCCGCGATCCGAGTCGACTGAAAGAACGTTGACGTCCAGTATTGGCGGGAATCGACGGGTAGGACGAGCCACGTCAACGCAATTGACGCGACAAACACCATTGAGGCAGTTGCGGCCGCTCGCCATTGACGGTATACGGCGAACAGGGCGATGAAGTAGACGGGCGTGAGCTTGATGCCTGCGGCCAACCCGACCCCGAGGCCACGCAACCGGCCGTGGTTGTCTCGTGAGAAGTCCCAGAGCACCAACAGCATGAGCACGAGGTTGATCTGCCCGTAGAACAGCGTTGTCCGAACGGGTTCAAGGAAAGTGCACGTCAGCGCGAGTGCTGCACTGGCCGCTCCGAGTCTCGGAGTGGGCCTGTAGCCGAGCATCTTCCAGCACAGCAGGATGCATGCAACCAGAACGCCCAGGTTAAAGGCCATCCATACGTTGTTGACGTAGCCCCCGGGAATCTCCCAGATCGGGATGAACACGATGGTGGAGAAGGGCGTGTAGGTGTAGAGCAGTCCGAAGATCATCGGTTCGGTATAGAGGGGGCGCCCATCGAGGATTCGCCGAGCGCCGTCTCTGTAGACGTGTAGATCCGCGCCTCCGGCGAGTATGCCCGACCCGTTCATCCAGGGATCAACCAAAGTGAGAACAAGGAATACGGATAGAACCGCGCTTGCGGCAAGCGCGAGCAGCGGAGTCTTCCCGGGAGGGAACTGCAACGAAAGTGGCGGCGTCGACTTCGGCCTATCCACGAGGCAGAAATGCGGCGCGAAAAGTGCCCACCGATGCAATCGCGGCCGGCTGTCTCATCAGTGATTTGCGCATTGTCGAACTACCCCCCACAGGTCTTCGCTACTTAGGCTACGCATCATTGATGCTACAAGTCGGGGTGGCTTGTCTGATTGGGTTATGGTTTCGTTACATAAATCCTAGGCCGGGTGTGTGGGCAGAGCATGCCTCACCGCGAACGGCCGGCCCTTGCGGCACAGGTCATCGCCCAAATCGAAGCGTACGGCGCGCGTCGCCGTCTCGGTCCGCACCGTCAGCCGGCAACTGGTGCGCCTCGGACGGAACCGACGCAGATTCCTCGAACAGACCGGAGCCGATAACCGTCAGCCCACGGCCACCATCGTCGCCAGATATCCGGCGGCGTTCGACCGCACACCGTCGCCGGGAACCGGCCACGAGCGACCCGACTCCACGCGTGTCATCAACGTCGTGAGCTCCTAGTCGACCCAGTCGTAGGTCCGCTCGACGGCCTTGTTCCACTCCCGGTACAGCCGATCACGCTCGGCCGCGGCCATGGTGGGCTCCCAGGTGCGCCCGACGGCCCAGTTGTTGCGGATGTCGTCCTCGCCGGCCCAGAACCCGACCGCGAGCCCGGCGGCGTAGGCGGCGCCGAGCGCGGTGGTCTCGTTGACCACCGGCCGGATCACCGGGACGTCGAGGATGTCGGACTGGAACTGCATCAGGATCTCGTTGAGCACCATGCCGCCGTCCACCTTCAGTGCGGTGAGCTCGACACCGGAGTCGGCGAGGCACGCCTCGAGGACCTCGCGGGTCTGAAAGGCGGTGGCCTCCAGCGCGGCCCGTGCGAGGTGCCCCTTGTTGACGAACCTGGTCAGTCCCACGATCGCCCCGCGCGCGTCGGGGCGCCACCGCGGCGCGAACAGGCCGGAGAAGGCGGGCACGAAGTACGCCCCGCCGTTGTCCTCCACGCTGGCGGCGAGTCCCTCGATCTCTTTGGCGGAGTTGATGATCCCGAGGTTGTCCCGCAGCCACTGGATGAGCGATCCGGTGACCGCCACCGAACCCTCGAGCGCGTACACGGCCGGCGCGTCGCCGATCCGGTAGCAGACGGTGGTGAGGAGCCCGTTGTTGCTCGGCATCGGTGTGGTGCCGGTGTTGAGCAGCAGGAAGTTGCCGGTGCCGTAAGTGTTCTTGGCCTCACCGACGCTCAGGCAGGCCTGCCCGAAGGTGGCGGCCTGCTGGTCGCCGAGGATGCCCGCGATCGGCACCCCGGCCAGGATGCCGCGCTCGCGAACCTGCGCGTACACCTCGGAGGAACTGCGGATCTGCGGCAGCATCGAGGTCGGGATCCGGAACTCGGCGCAGATCTGCTCGTCCCAGGCGAGCGTCCGCAGGTCCATCAGCATGGTCCGGGACGCGTTGGTCGGATCCGTGACGTGCAGGCCGCCGTCCGCGCCGCCGGTGAGGTGCCACAGGATCCAGGTGTCCATCGTGCCGAAGCAGAGCTCGCCCGCCTCGGCCCGCTCACGGGCCCCCTCGACGTTGTCGAGGATCCAGCGGATCTTGGGGCCGGAGAAGTAGGTGGACAGGGGCAGTCCGGTGCGCTCGCGGTAGCGTCCGGGTCCCTCGTCGCCCGCGAGTTCGGTGCAGAGTTCGTCGGTGCGGGTGTCCTGCCAGACGATCGCGTTGTACACCGGCTTGCCGGTGCGGCGGTCCCAGGCGACGGTGGTCTCTCGCTGGTTCGTGATGCCGACCGCGGCGATGTCGTGTCGGGTCAGATCCTTCTTGGCCAGCGCGGCCGCAACCACCTCGCGGGTGGCCCGCCAGATCTCCTCCGGATCGTGCTCGACCCACCCGGCACGCGGGAAGATCTGCTCGTGTTCCTTCTGGGCGGAGGCGACCACCAGCCCGTCATGATCGAAGATCATGCATCGGCTCGAGGTGGTGCCCTGGTCGATCGCGGCGACATACACGGCTAAAAGCTACTAAAGCGCGCCTCACAATTCACGTCGATCGTGAGACGCCGCCCATCTCGGGCGTCCCGGTCCTGGATACCACCCGTTCGAAGCAGCGAAGACGGGTCGACATGGCCTAGCCTTGGTGCTGATTCGTCGACAATTCACAGGAGCAGGCGTTGAGCAAGCAATCGGGAGCACAGTTTCTGGGCCCGCAACAGCGTAAGGATGCCTGGGACCAGTTGGGTTCCGAGCAATTCGACATCGTTGTCGTCGGTGGCGGAGTCGTGGGCTCCGGCATCGCGCTCGACGCCGCCACCAGGGGGCTGCGGGTCGCCCTGGTCGAGGCGCGTGACTACGCCTCCGGCACCTCGTCGCGGTCGTCGAAGATGTTCCACGGCGGCCTGCGCTACCTGGAGCAGCTCGAATTCGGACTGGTGCGTGAGGCTTTGCGCGAGCGCGAGCTCTCGCTGTCGACGCTCGCCCCGCACCTCGTCAAGCCGTTGCAGTTCCTGTTCCCGATCACCCATCGGGTGTGGGAGCGCCCGTACATGGCGGCCGGGATCTTCCTCTACGACACCATGGGCGGCGCCAAGTCGGTGCCTGCGCAGAAGCACCTCACCCGGTCCGGCGCGCTCCGACTGTCCCCCAGCCTCAAGCGGAGCTCGATGGTCGGTGGAATCCGCTACTACGACACCGTCGTCGACGACGCCCGCCACACCATGACGGTGGCCCGCACCGCCGCGCACTACGGCGCGGTGGTCCGCACCTCGACGCAGGTGGTCGGGTTCCTGCGCGAGGCCGACCGGGTTTCCGGTGTGCGGGTGCGGGATTCGGAGGACGGCAGCACCGCGGAGGTCCGCGGTCACGTCGTCATCAACGCCACCGGCGTGTGGACCGACGAGATCCAGGCGCTGTCCAACCAGCGTGGACGGTTCCGTGTGCGCGCGAGCAAGGGGGTGCACATCGTGGTGCCCCGCGACCGGATCGTCAGCGAGGCGGCGATCATCCTGCGCACGGAGAAGTCGGTGCTGTTCGTGATCCCGTGGGGTAACCACTGGATCATCGGGACCACCGACACCGACTGGAATCTCGACCTCGCCCATCCGGCCGCCACCAAGGCGGACATCGACTACATCCTGGGCCACGTGAACAAGGTGCTGGTCACCCCGCTGACCCACGACGACATCGACGGCGTGTACGCCGGGCTGCGGCCGTTGCTCGCGGGGGAGAGCGACGAGACGTCCAAGCTCTCACGCGAGCACGCGGTGGCGCGGGTCGCGCCGGGACTCGTGGCGATCGCCGGTGGCAAGTACACGACGTACCGGGTGATGGCGGAGGACGCCGTCGACATGGCATCCGAGGACATTCCGGCCCGCGTCGCGCCCTCGATCACCGAGAAGGTGCCGCTGGTCGGGGCGGACGGCTACTTCGCGTTGGTGAACCAGACGACCGCGGTCGGTCAGCAGTACGGGCTGCATCCGTACCGGGTCAAGCACCTGCTCGACCGCTACGGCTCGCTGATTCACGAGGTGCTCGACCTCGCGGCGGATACCCCGGAACTGCTGCAGCCGATCACCGATGCGCCCGACTACCTCCAGGTCGAGGCGGTGTACGCGGCCGCGGCCGAGGGCGCGCTGCATCTCGAGGACATCCTCGCGCGTCGCACCCGGATCTCGATCGAGTACGCGCACCGCGGGGTGAACTGCGCCGAGCAGGTCGCGCAGCTGGTGGCGCCGGTGCTCGGCTGGGATGCGGCCACCGTTGACCGTGAGGTGGAGACCTACCGGGCGCGGGTCGAGGCGGAGGTCCATTCCCAGGCGGAGCCCGACGACTCCTCTGCCGACGCCCTGCGGGTCGCCGCGCCCGAGGCGCGGGCGGAGATCCTGGAGCCGGTCCCGATCTCGCGCTGATCGCGGGCTGGGCGGCGAGGGCTCGGCGGGGGTCAGTGCGTGAGGAAGAGCTTCACCGCGACCACCGCGATCGCGACGAAGGCCAGCACGAAGCAGGCCCTCAGGCTGCGCCTGCTGAGCTTTTCGCCGCGAAGCCGCGTGATGACGATGCCGAGGCCGGCGATGCGGCTGACCACCCAGAGCTCGGCGAGCAGCAGCGCGGTCTGCTGTTCGAACGCGCCGAGTGCGCTGAGCCCGACGACCGCGGCCGGGACGAGTCCTGACGTCAGGATGGGCACCGAGTCGCGGAGCTCCTCGAGGTGTTCGGCAGTGGTCAGCGGGCGCCCGATTCGGGCGCTTCTCCCGACCGATTCGGCGAAGGCGTGCGCGACGAAGGTCGACAGCGAGGTGCCGATGACGACCAGTGCGG
The DNA here is from genome assembly GCF_053607505.1 of Rhodococcus sp. NPDC055112. NCBI lineage: Bacteria > Bacillati > Actinomycetota > Actinomycetes > Mycobacteriales > Nocardiaceae > Rhodococcus > Rhodococcus sp. NPDC055112. The sequence continues at coordinate 49,217 of NZ_JBSGTR010000020.1, read as the reverse complement.
CGTGGGTGGTGCTCGCGTTGTTCAGCGGGATGAGCGCGGTGAGCACCAGGATGTTCCCGTAGACGTACGCGCTGATTCGGCTCGCGGAGTCCTCGACATCCAGGGGGGTTCGCTCCATGGACGTAGAGCTTTCCACGTCCGGGTGGGTCAACGCGTGCGGACCACGGTCGAGGGAACCGAACGGGCGGCGAGGCCGGACAGGGCCATGGCGGTCAGGACGAGGAAGACGAGCGGGAATGTGATCATGCCTCAAGGATCGCGGGCGAACCCTTGATGCACATCAGCGCCAGGTGTGAACTCGCTGAGAGTCGGGTCATCCCTGAGGTGGACGCAGACCGGCGGTGAGCGTCCGGATGCACCGCGCGACTATCTCGGCGGGAGTGCCGTCGCTTCCTGCGGCGGCATCCGAATCCGCCCAGGTCTGGATGGCGATGCGCATGGCGGTGTTGCCCGCCACCGCCATCAGCCGCACGTCCAGTGGGTCGGCGTCGGGGCCCATCAGGTCACGCAGCACCCCGACGAGGGACTCCTCCGTGTCGTTGACGATCCGGAACCAGACGGATTCGAGCCCGGGGTCGCCTGGGATCGCCCGGAAGAGTTCGTGCGTGAGCCGGAGCGAAGCGAGGCCGGCCTGGTCGGTGCGGGAGAGGACGCGGCGCGCGGACCGCTCGAGTGCCTCGGCCGCCGGCAGGTCCCTGGGACCACGGGCCAGGTCGTGGATCCAGTCCCGGACGCCGCCCGCGAGCATCGGGGCGACCGCCTCCTCCTTGGTCCGGAAGTACCGGTAGAAGGTCCGCAGGCTGATTCCTGCGGCGTTCGCGATGTCCTCTGCCGTGACCGCCGAGGCGCCCCGTGCGGCGAACAGCTCGGCGGCGCAGTGCGCGATCTCGAGCTGGGTCTGGAGTCGCCGTCGCTCGGTGAGAGGGAGGGGGGCTTGTGCGCCGGGGTCCGCCATGGTCACCATCATGGCACGTTGTGCCATCTCGGCGTAACGTGCAACTGAGACCGGGAACACAAACCACCCAGCAGAAGGAGATCAGTTCATGAACCGCTTCGAGGGCCGCAAGACGCTCATCACCGGGGCCGGATCCGGCATCGGTCAGGCGACGGTCGCCCGGATTCTCGCGGAGGGTGGCGTGGTCGCCGCCGCCGATGTGTCCGAGGAGGGCCTCGCGGTCACGCGCGCCCGCGCCGAGGAGGCCGGAGTCGCGGATCGGCTCACCACCGTCGTCGTCGACATCTCGAACGAGACGTCGGTACACGAGGCCATCGGCGGCGCGATCAAGGACCTCGGCGGGCTGCAGGTGCTGGTCAACGCCGCGGGCATCCTGCGCGCCTCGCACACGCACGAGACGAGCCTCGATGCCTGGAACACCGTGGTCGGCATCAACCTCACCGGCACCTTCCTCGTCACCCGCGAGGCCCTGCCCGCGCTGGTCGAGAACGGCAAGGGCGTCGTGGTGAACTTCAGCTCCACCTCGGCGTCGTTCGCGCACCCGTACATGGCGGCGTACGCGGCCACAAAGGGCGGCATCCGGTCCTTCACCCACGCCATCGCCCTCGAGTACGCCAAGGCGGGCCTGCGCGCGGTCGCGGTCGAGCCGGGCAGCATCGCCTCCGGCATGACCAGCAACCCGGGCTTCCCGGAGCACGATCTGGACCCGACCCTGATCGGCAAGCTCTACCCGTGGATCGGCGAGGGTTTCGCGCCGCCGGAGGACGTCGCGGGCGTGATCGCGATGCTCGCCTCCGACGACGGAAAGTTCGTCACCGGCACCGAGATTCGCATCGACGGCGGCACCCACATGTGATCGACCGGGCCCGAATACACTGGGTCCGATGAGCACCACCGACCGCCCCGGCCTCGATCAGCGCCGTCTGCAGCGACGGACACGCCTGCTCGAGGTCGGGGTGGATCTGCTCGGTGCGGCCGGCGGGCCCGCGGTGAGCGTGCGCGCGGCGTGCCGCGCGGCCGGGGTCACCGAGCGGTATTTCTACGAGAGCTTCGATGACCGCGACGCCTACATCCGCGGGGTGTACGCGGAGGTGGGTGAGCGGTCCCGCGACGCGCTGGTGTCCGCGGTCGCGGGCGCCGAGACGCCGACGGAGATCGCGGAACTCGCGGTCCGCGCGTTCGTGGCCCTCGTCCTCGACCACCCAGAAGCAGGCCGGGTCCTGTTGCTGGCGCCGCTGCGAGAACCCGCGCTGGGCGGACGCGGCCTGGAGCTTGCCCCCAGTTTCGTTGTGCTGGTGCAGGATCAACTGCAAGACATCGTCGATCCCGACGAACGTGCCCTGCGAGCGCTCGGTCTCGTCGGCGCCCTCACGAGTCTGTTCATCGGTTACCTCGACGGCACGGTGACCGTGCCCCGCGAGACCCTGATCAGGCACTGCCTCGGACTGCTGGACCGCGCCGCCCGCCAGTGACCGGCGTCGGTTCGCATGTCCCCGACCGGTATACCTAGAGCTGCTAGGGTCCATACCTAGCAGATCTAGGTATGGAGGTGCCGTGCACATCGACAAGGACTTGGTGGCCGCCTCGGCGACGCTGCTCGTGCTGGGCATCCTGATGGACGGCGAGTCGTACGGATACGCCATCCTCAAGCGGGTCCACGATCTGTCCGGTGGGCAGATCCAGTGGACGGACGGGATGCTTTACCCGTTGCTGCATCGTCTGGAGCGGTCCGGGTATGTCTCGGCGTCGTGGGGAACATCGGAGGCGGGGCGCCGGCGCAAGCACTACACGATCACCGAGGCGGGCCGCGGCGTGCTCGCCGAGCGGCGTGGCCAGTGGGACGTCGTCGCGGGCGCGCTGAACCAGGTGTGGCGCAGCGCGCAACTGCCGCCGACGGCCGTCGCGCCGGGGTGGGCATGACGGCCGACGCCGCGCTGGAGTCCCAGATAGGCCAGTGGCGCGGCTACGTCGAGCGGCATCGCGTGATCTCGTCCGCGGACGTCGACGAGATGGAAGACCATCTGCGCGAACGGATCTCGGACCTCACCGCCGCGGGCCTGGCCGACGACGAGGCCTTCCTCGTCGCGGTCAAACGGATGGGCAGCGTGGACGCCATCTCCCGTGAGTTCGCCCGGGAGCACTCCGAACGGCTCTGGAAGCAGTTGGTGCTCGTCCAGGCGGAGACCGGCGCGAGCTCGCGCCCGCCCCGTCGTGAGCTGTTCGTCGTCCTCGTGCTGGCACTGTGCGCGGGTGTCACGCTCGAGTTGGCGCGATGGGCGCACCTGGACGACCACGTCTTCGCGCGCAACGTCAGCGTGTTCATCCTGCCCTTCCTCGCGGGCTACTTCGCGTGGAAGCGCCGGGTGAGCGCCCGGGTCGCGGCCGCGCTCACGGTGCCGTTCGCAGGGGTCGCGTTGGTGCTGAACCTCTTTCCGTTCGATCCGGAGGGATCGACCGAACTGATCGCCGCGATCCACGCACCGGTCGTACTGTGGTTCGCCGTCGGTCTGGCGTACGTCGGCGGCGACTGGCGCTCCGACCGCAGGCGGATGGACTTCATCAGGTTCACCGGCGAATGGGTCGTCTACCTGACCCTCCTCGCGCTCGGCGGCGGCGTCCTCATCGGGTTGACGATCGGCGCATTCTCCTCGCTCGGCACCGACATGGAGTGGGTGATCGAGGACTGGGTGCTGCCGTTCGGTGCGGCCGGTGCCGTCGTCGTCGCGGCGTGGCTCGTCGAGGCGAAACAGAGCGTGGTGGAGAACATCGCGCCCGTCCTGACCCGCGTGTTCACGCCGATCACGATCGTGATGCTGCTGGTCCTGCTCGTTGCGTTCGCGGTGGACGGCAACGTCGCCGATGTCGACCGGAACCTGCTGATCCTGATGGATCTGATCCTCGTGGTTGTGCTGGGACTGGTGCTGTACGCGACGTCGGCGCGGGACCCGTTGGCGCCGCCGGACCTGTTCGACCGGCTCCAGCTGGTGCTCGTCGTCAGCGCGCTGGCCGTCGACCTGATGATGCTGGCGGCGATGCTGACCCGGATCGCGGAGTTCGGTTTCACGCCGAACAAGGTGGTCGCGCTGGGACTGAATCTCGTCCTGCTCGTCAATCTCGTGTGGTCGGCCCGCCTGGTGCTCGGATTCGTCCGCGGCCGAGTCGGATTCGAGTCGATTGAGCGCTGGCAGACCCGCTACCTGCCCGTGTTCGGGGGATGGGCGGTACTCGTCGTCCTGCTGGTGCCACCGCTTTTCGGCTTCGTGTGAGGGTCACGTGCGGGCGGGTTGGCAGCGAGGACACCAGAAGATCTGCCGCTCGCCTTCTCGGGTTCCGTCGGCGAGGGTGCCTGCCTCGACGAGGGTGCCGCAGCGCAGGCAGGGCCTGCCGGGTCGGCCGTACACCCAGGTGGTGCGGCCGCGGCGGCGGTCGCCGGTGGTGACGCGGACGGTGCGGTCCCGGTTCGCCACGAGTAGTCGGTGCGCGAGCTCGGTCCATTTTTCGGGCTCGCCTGCGGCGGCCACCGGGGTTGCCGGGTGCACGCCCCGTAGAAAGCACAGTTCGTTGCGGTAGACGTTGCCGACTCCGGCCATCACTCGCTGGTCCAGCAGAGCCAGGCCGATCGGGCGGCCGGTGTCGGCGGCGAGATTCGTTGCGGCGCGGCCTGGGTCCCAGTCCGGGCCGAGCAGGTCCGGACCGAGATGCCCGACCACGTGCTCCTCGTCGCGGCGTGCGAGGACCTCGACGATGCCGAGCTGGAACCCGACCGCGAGGAAGTCGTTGGTGCCCAACAGGATCCTGGCCTGCCACGCGGGCCGGTGCCAGCGTCCGCCCTCGGGATAGACGTGCCAGGCGCCCTCCATCTTCAGATGGGTGTGCACGGTCTGCCCGCCCACCCGGATCAGCAGGTGCTTGCCCCTGCTGACCACCTCGTCGACCGGTCCGGGCGTGAGGTCGACGGTCGCGAAGCGCGGCACGCGGATGTCGCAGACGGTGAGCGGCCGGCCGACGAGCGCAGCGCGGAGCTGTCCCGCGGCCTGCCAGACGGTGTCACCCTCTGGCATGGAGGGCCCGCTTGCGGAGGCCGCGCGGAGTCGCGGAGAAACCGGCCTCGACGAGGACCGCCGAGAGGGGGCTGGTGTGCACGGATTCGCCGTCGACCTTCTCGATGACGATCTTGTCGACGCCGCCGTGGTCCACCACGGCGGCAAGCGATCCGGCGGCACCGTGCAAGGCGCCGGGATCATCGGTGAAGGTGAGCACGGTCTTGCCGCCGCGTTCGACGTACAGCGCGAGCTCCCCGTCGATCAGCACCACCAGGGCGCCGGCCTTGCGGCCGGGCCGGTGCCCGCCGGCCGTCGCCGGCCAGGCCAGCGCGGCGCCGAACGGATTCGCCGGGTCCGTCGCGGCGAGCGTCACCGCGGCGGGCGCGTTGGCCGGGCCGACCCTGTCGCCGTAGGCCCGCAGCCGGTCGACCACCTCGGAGGTCGAGAACTGTGCGGCGCCGAGGGTGTTGACGAAGTACCCACGCCTGCACCGGCCGCTGTCCTCGAAACCCCGCAGCACCTTGTACATCAGGGCGAAGCCGCCGGGGACCGATTCGCTGACCACCGATCCCCGCGTGAGCACTCCGTACCGGTCCAGCAGCACGTCCGCCCGCGCGTGTGCCCGGATGGTCGGGTCGGGTTCGAGTTCGGGCAGCAGCGACCACCGGCCCCCGACGGTGGGCGGCCCGGTCCGGCTCGGCAACGCCGGACGGGCGAGGGCGCGGTAGGGCCGGGCCCTCGGTGCCCGGCGCGGCGCCCGGTGACTCGGCGCCGAGCGCGAGGGCCCCGACAACAGGGCGCGCAGGGGAGCGAAGGTGTCGTTGCTCAGGTGCCCGGCCCACACAAGGTCCCACAACGAGGCCGCGAGGGCGGCGTCGTCGGTCCCGCCGATCAGGTCCGAGAGGTTCCGGAAGAAGTAGGCGCCGCCAGGCGCGAGCGCGTCGAGGATCTGGCGTTGCTGCTCGGACAACTCGGCGTCGACGGGCGGGGCCAGTGTCAGCGGCGCCGCGTCGGCCGGGTGCAGGCACACCCAGCCGTCGCTGCCGGAGATCGCGCCTGCGCCCGACCACAGCACCTCGCCCGTGGCGGTCAGCTCGTCGAGCATCGCAGGCTGGTAGTCGCGCACCCGCGAACGCAGGATCATCGCCTCCCAGGCGGAGGCGGGGATCGGTACGCCCGCAAGCTGTTCGATCACCGCGGCCACCCCGTCGATACCGCGCAGCCCGCCGCCGATGTGCTGCCAGTCGGGCAGGAAGCGGCCGAGCGCGGAGGGCTCGACCGGCTCCACCTCCTTACGGGCGGCCGCGAGTGAGCGGCGCCGGAGCCGCCGCAACACCTCGGCGTCGCACCACTCGCTCCCGGTGGCTGCGGGCCGGAACTCGCCCTCCAACACGCGCTTGTCGGCGGCGAGGCGGCGCAATACGTCCCGGACCACGGAGGTCCCGAGTCCGAACCGGGCGGCCGCGTCGGCGAGCGAGAACGGACCGTGGGTGCGGGCGTACCGCGCGATGAGGTCGCCGAGTGGGTCGTCGACCGGTTCGATGAACGCGGCGGGGGTGCCGATCGGCAGCGGGACGCCGAGCGCGTCGCGCATCCGGCTCGCGTCCTCGATCGCCACCCACCACTGCTCGCCCGCGAAGCCGACCCGCATCGCCCGCCGCTGCGCTTCGAGTTCGCGGACCCAGAGCTCGGCATCACCGTGCGTCCGGCTCACGATCTCCGCGTCGGTCAGCGGCCCGAGCAGACGCAGCAGGTCCGCGACTCCCTCGATGTCCTTTGCTCTGCGGTCCGGGACCAGGCGTTGGAGTTCACGTTCGGTGAGGTCGATGACGTCGGCGTCGAGTAGTTCGCGCAGCTCCACCCGGCCGAGCAGCTCGGCGAGCAGGGTGGAGTCGAGGGACAGGGCGGCGGCCCGCCGCTCGGCGAGCGGGCTGTCTCCCTCGTACATGAACGCGCCGACGTAGTCGAAGAGGAGCGCCCCGGCGAAGGGCGACGGCGACGGCGTCTCGACCTCGACGAGCCTGATCTGCTTGCGGCCGATGCCGTCGAACAGGGCGGTCAGGGAGGGCAGGTCGTAGACGTCCTGCAGGCATTCGCGGACGGTCTCGAGCAGGATCGGGAAGGTCGGGAACTTGCGCGCCACGTCGAGCAGTTGGGCGGAGCGCTGTCGCTGCTGCCAGAGCGGCGCCCGCTTGCCCGGATTGCGCCGCGGCAGCAGCAGGGCGCGGGCGGCGCACTCGCGGAATCGGGACGCGAACAGCGCGGAGTTGCTGACCTGCTCGGTGACGAGGTCCGCGATCTCGTCGCGATCGAAGACGAACAGTTCCGAGCCGGGCGGGGCGTCCTCGGTGTCCGGTAGCCGGACGATGATGCCGTCGTCGGATGCGGTCGGCGCGGAATCGATCCCGTACCGCTCCTGCAGCCGGGCACCGACGGCGAGGGCCCATGGCGCGTGCACCGGCAGGCCGTAGGGCGAGTGCAGCACCAGTCGCCAGTCGCCGAGTTCGTCGCGGAACCGCTCGACGACGAGGGTGCGGTCGGTGGGGACCTGTCCGGTCGCCGTCCGCTGCTCCGCGACCAGTGCGAGCAGGTTCTGGGTGGCGTTGGCGTCGAGTCCCTGGGCGGACAGCCGGGCCCGCAGATCCGTGTCCGCGCCGAGGGACATCTCGCGCAGGAACTCGCCCAGTGCCGCGCCGAGCTCGGCGGGCCGACCCAGTCCGTCGCCGTGCCAGAACGGGAGCCTCCCGGGCAGGCCGTAAGCGGGGCTGACGAGGACCCGGTCGTGGGTGATCTCCTCGATCCGCCAGCTGGTGGCGCCGAGCGCGAAGACGTCACCGACCCGCGACTCGTAGACCATCTCCTCGTCGAGCTCGCCCACCCGGGACGCCTTCTCGCCCACCATGTACACGGCGAAGAGCCCACGATCCGGGATCGCCCCACCGGAGGTGACGGCCAGCCGCTGCGAGCCGGGCCTGCCGGTGAGGACATCGGCGTCGCGATCCCAGACGAGCCTCGGGCGTAGCTCAGCGAACTCGTCGGACGGGTAGCGGCCTGCCAGCAGGTCGAGGGTGGCCTCGAATGCGGACCGGGGCAATGTCGCGAAGTTCCCGGTGCGGCGGACCGCGTCGAACCAGGATTGGACGTCGAGCTGGTCGAGGGCGCAGGCGGCCACGGTGTGCTGGGCCAGGATGTCGAGCGGGTTCGCCGGAACGGCGAGCGCCTCGATCCGGCCCGCGGTCATCCGCTCCACGGTGACCGCGCAGTGGATGAGGTCGGTGCGGTGCTTGGGGAAGAGCACGCCCCTGGAGATCTCCCCGACCTGGTGACCGGCTCGCCCGACCCGCTGCAGCCCGCTCGCCACCGAGGGCGGCGCCTCCACTTGCACGACGAGATCGACCGCGCCCATGTCGATTCCGAGTTCGAGGCTGCTGGTGGCCACCACGCAGCGCAGCCGTCCGGATTTGAGGTCGTCCTCGATGAGCGCGCGCTGGTCCTTGCTCACCGAGCCGTGGTGGGCACGGGCGAGCAGCGCGTCGGCGCCGTGCCCCACCTCACTGGTGGAGCCGATCAGCGAGGCAGGCTTGTGCACCGTCTCGACCGGGGCGCCGAGGCGGTCGGCGTAGACCTCGTTGAGCCTCGCGGTGAGCCGCTCCGCGAGCCGGCGGGAATTGGCGAACACGATCGAGGACCGGTGCTCGAGGACCAGGTCGACGATCTGCTCCTCCACATGCGGCCAGATCGAACCCTGTTGCGGGGCCGGGGAACCGGACTCCTCGTCCGGTGTCGTGACCCCCAACTCGGTCATGTCCTCGACCGGCACCCGCACCGTCAGGTCGAAGGTCTTCGGGGATGGCGGGCTGACGATGTGGATGGGCGCGGACCCGGTGAGGAAGCGGCCGACCTCCTCGTGCGGGCGGACCGTCGCGGAGAGCCCGATCCGTTGCGCAGGCCTGGGGAGCAGCATGTCCAGCCGCTCGAGCGAGAGAGCCAGGTGTGCACCGCGTTTGGTCGCCGCGACGGCGTGCACCTCGTCGACGATCACGGTCTGCACGGTGGCGAGGGATTCGCGGGCGGCCGAGGTGAGCATGAGGAACAGCGACTCGGGCGTGGTGATGAGGATGTCGGGGGGCGTGCGCACCAGGGCGCGGCGATCCGCGGGGCTGGTGTCGCCGGAACGGACGCCGACGGTGATCTCAGGCGGCGTCAGGCCCAGGCGCTTGGCGGTCTGGGTGATGCCGACCAGCGGGGCGCGCAGGTTCCGCTCGACGTCCACGGCGAGCGCCTTGAGCGGCGAGACGTACAGGACCGTCGTGCCCGGCGGACGCTGCTCGTCGTGTGGGCGGGCGGCCAGCTGGTCGAGCGCCCACAGGAAGGCGGAGAGGGTCTTGCCGGATCCGGTCGGCGCGACGACCAGCGCGTGCGAGCCGTCCGCGATGGCGTCCCAGGCCCCGAGCTGGGCCGCGGTGGGGGCGGGGAAGGCGCCGGCGAACCACTCCCGGGTGGGGGCGGAGAACTTGCCGAGCACCGTATCCATGGTGTCCATAGTGCCCCGGGACCCCGACACCGGGCGCACACTGAGAGTGGCGTAGCGCATCCGAGGAGTCGGTAGACGCCGGCTCCGCTACGCTCCGCGTCGCTTGGTCCGGAGAGGTGAACCGTCGTGTCCGAGAAGTCGAGCGTCAAGCAGGAGGTCGCGGCAGGCGCGTCGGTCGGGGCCGCGGTGCTTCTGGTCACCGCCGGTGTGCTCCAGGTCCTCCAGGGGATCGCCGCGGTCGGCAACGACGCGGTCTACACCGTCGGTGTCGACTACACATACAAACTCGATCTGAGCGCGTGGGGCTGGATCCACATCGTGCTCGGTGTGGCGATCGCGCTGGTGGGCGTCGCCTTGTTCGGCGCCGGGATATGGGCGCGGACGTTGGCGATCGTCATCGCGGGACTGTCGATCATCGCCAACTTCCTCTGGCTGCCCTATGCCCCGGGGTGGGCCGTCCTGGTCATCGCGCTCGATGTGGTCGTCATCTGGGCGGTCTGGAACTGGATTCCGAGCTCCGGCTGGGAGTAGCCGTAACGGTAGGCGGAGGTGGCCATGGCGCTGAAGGTCTTGGATTCGTCCGGCGGTCCGCCGGCCGCAGGAGTCGACGACGGCGGGCCGCCCAAGTCCGACGGGCACAGGAAGCTGCTGTACGTCACCCTTCCCGGGTGCTGGGGTGCACTCGTGTTCGCGTGTCTGTCCTTCACCCCCTCGCTGCTCCCGCGCGGAGGGCTCCTGCAGGGAGTGGTCTGCGGAATCACTGCCGCGATCGGGTACGGGCTGGGAGTGTTCGCGGCCTTCGTGTGGCGCGCGTTCGCCGACCGACCTGCGGGGCATCCTGGACGTCGCTCCTGGGGGGTCTTCCTCGTCGGCGCGGTGGTGCTGTTCGCGGCCGCGTTCGGGCTGGGGCAGTACTGGCAGCACCAAATTCGCGCGCTGATGGGTGTGACCGAGTACAGCATCCCGCTCGTGGTTCTCGCACCCGTCATCGCGGCGGCGGTGTTCTGCCTCCTCCTGGCGATCGGGCGCGGCATCCGTTGGCTGTACCGCTGGAGCGCGAGGTTGCTCGACCGGTGGATCGGGCAGCGGGCGGCGGGCGTCGTCGGATGGTTTCTGATTGCCGGACTCGTCTACGCGGTGGTCTCGGGAGTCCTGCTCGGCGGCCTCGTCGGTATCGCCAACGGGGCCTTCTCGTTGCGCGACACGATGACACCGGAAGGTGTGCAGCAGCCTGTGACCGGCCTGCGGTCGGGTGGGCCCGGATCGGTCGTGCCGTGGGATTCGCTCGGGTGGCAGGGGCGCAGCTTCATCGGCGAGGGCCCGTCCACCGATCAGATCAGCCAGTTCGTCGATCATCAGGCGCTGGAACCGATTCGCACGTATGCCGGTCTGGCGTCGTCGGCGGACTCCGAGTCCCGGGCGGCGTTGGCGGTCGAGGATCTCACCCGTGCCGGAGGATTCCAGCGCGCCGACCTGCTCGTGGTGACGACGACGGGGAGCGGCTGGGTGGACCCGGCCCTGGTGGACACCTTCGAGTACCTCACCGGTGGCGACGCGGCGACCGTGGCGATCCAGTACTCGTACCTGCCGTCGTGGATCTCGTACCTGGTCGACCAGTCGAAGGCCAGGGAAGCAGGGCGCGACCTGTTCGACGCGGTCTACGACGTGTGGTCCAAACTGCCGCAGGACGACCGGCCCCGGCTGTTCGTCGCAGGGGAGAGCTTGGGCTCATTCGGCGGCGAGACCGCCTTCAGCGGTGAGTACGACCTGCGCAACCGCACCTCGGGAACGTTGTTCGCAGGCCCTCCCAACTTCAACACGCTGTTCCGCGAGTTCAGCGATCGGCGAGAGCCGGGGAGCCCGGAGGTCGAGCCGGTGTACAAGGACGGGCGAACGGTGCGGTTCAGCAACGACCCCGAGGCCGGAATTCCTCCCACCGCGAGCCCGTGGGACGGCACCCGGGTGCTGTACCTGATGCATCCGTCCGACCCGATCGTCTGGTGGAGCCCGAACCTGATCCTGAGTCAGCCCGACTGGATCGGTGAGCCGCCAGGGCGGGACGTGCTCGAGGACATGGTCTGGATACCGTTCGTGACGTTCTGGCAGATCACCGCCGACCTGCCGTTCTCCACCGGCGTTCCTGGCGGTCACGGGCACAAGTACACCACCGAGTACGTCGACGGATGGAACGCGGTCCTGCGACCAGCAGACCTCACCACCGAGCAGCTCACCACCCTCCGGACGGTCATCGGCGCCGGCGAGTAGCGGCGATCGGCCGCCGCGTCGAGACGATTCAGGTGGTGGCGGCGTCTGCCCCGAGCTCGCCGAGCAATGCCGCTCGCATCTGCGGCCTGGACGCAGCCACCAGGGTCAGCGTGGCCTCGCGCATCAGCCGCTCCGCGGTGGCGCCGTTCACGGCCGCGGAACTGCCCGTCGCGGTCACCAGCGCTGCGGCGGCCCGGATCGCGAGCTCGGATGCCTGTGCCCGCGCCGCGAAGAGGTCGAATCGGCCGCCGAGCGCGGCATCGAGGTTTGCCCGCACCGCCGACGCCTCCGACGCGAACCCGACGGTGTCCACGCCCCGCTCGCCGAGTTCGGTGAGGCAGCGCCGGGCGACACCCATCGCCATGCACGCGTTGAGCCAGGACCCGAACCCCTGACCGGCCGCGAACTCCTCCTGGGTGACCACCTTGCTCACCCGCTCGTCCGGCACCTCGAAACCGTCGAACCGCATCCGGACGGTGTTGCTCCCGCGCGCGGCGATCAGGGGAAGCTCCTCGACCGACACGCCCTGGCCGGGGACCGCGTCGACGACGGCGTGCACGATCGAATCGTCGAACTCGTCACGGGCGCTCAGCTGCAGGATGTCGACGATGCCCCATCCGGTCACGAACGGTGCGACACCGTCGAGCACGTACCCACCGTCGACGCGGCGCGCATACAGCAGCGGCGGCTGCGGGATGGCGCCCGCGAAGGCGACGCCTGCCCGAACCGATCCGTCCATCAACGCGTCCCAATATTCATCGCGCAGATCATGATTCGGGCTCGACGCCAGTCCCGCGACCACCCCGTGGTGCTGCATCCACGTGAAACTCGTGGCGAGGCAACCGCCGCACAGCGTCTCCACCACCGCCACCAGGTCGTCGACGCCGAGGCCGGGTCCGCCGAAGTCGGGCGGCGCGGCGAGGCCGTAGAAACCCTCCGCGGCCAGCGCCTCGAAGTGACTGAGCGGGATCTCGCCGTCGGCGTCGACGCTGTCGGCGGCGGGATACAGCACGTCGTCGGCGATCTCACGCGCGAGCTCGGGCCAGTTCGTCACGCCTGTGAGGGTAGATCCGTTGGGCCTGCTGCGGTGAGAAGCGCGCGGAGGTTTCGGGTGACGATGCCGGTCGAGATGGTGGGGTCGACGGCGCGCTGGATGCCGAGGCCGATGCCCATGCTCAGCATGCTGGTCGCAGCGTCGTCCACCGACATCGGCAGGGTGACCTCACCGGATGCCACGAGCGAGGCGAGCAGTGCGGCCACAACGCCGTGAACCGTGCCGAGGCCGGCGGCGAGCGCGGCCCGCAGCTCCGGATCGTGGCGGGCAAGCACGATGAACTCGAACTCGAGAGTCGTCCAGCCGACGTCTCCTAGCGTCCGCTCGGCCCAGTCCTCGAACGCGGCGAGCCGCTCCTCCAGCGGGGCCTGCCGCGCCATCACCGCGGCCACCTCTGCGCCCTTGGTGGTGTGGATGAGCTGCAGCACCTCCAGGCACAGCTCGTTCTTGTTGCGGAAGTTCGAGTACACCGCACCCTTCGAGTAGCCGGCCTCCTCGGCGACCTTCTCCAGCGAGGTCGCGGCGTACCCGTCGGCGAGGAACAGGTCGCGCGCGGTCGCAATCAGGTCGGCCCTGGTCTTGGCCTGACTCTCCGACCTGGTCATTCGCGCCATCACAACTCCGTTCGCTGAAAAATTCAAATTTGGTATACCCATCGTATTCGAATACTGCTAGTTTCTGAATATGACTTCGAGTGACAGACAACTTCGTCGGGGCCTGGTGATCGGCTGCGGTGGAACCCTCGGCGCGGCGTGGACCGTCGCGGCGCTGGCCGCGGTCCGCGACGCGCTGGACTGGGATCCGCGCGAGGCCGACGTTCTGGTCGGCACCTCGGCCGGCGCGGAACTGGTCACCATGCTCGGCAGCGGGGTGGGCGTGGACGAGATGCTGGCCATGCAGTTGGGGGAGCAGCCGACCCATCCGGCGCTGCGCGATCACCTGGCGGACGCCCCCGGCCGGATGCCGCCGCTGCCCCGACTCGGGCTCGGCTCGCCCTCGCTGGTGCGCGCGGGCCTGCGCCGTGAGGTGGCGCCGGTGACGGCACTGAGCGGGCTACTGCCGCCAGGCGGGGGTGACGCGACCTGGCTGCACCGGCTCGCGGTGGGGCTGAATCCCGACCGTGCCTGGGTCCCGCACCCCGCGACCTGGCTCGTGGCGATGGACTACGACACCGGAGCCCGGGTCGCGTTCGGCTCGCCCGGCGCGCCGGAAGCGACACTGTCGCAGGCGCTCCGCGCGTCCTGGGCGATCCCGGGCTGGATGCCACCGGTGCGGATCAAGGGCCGCCGCTACGTCGACGGCGGCGCCGCCTCGACTGCGTCCGCAGACCTGGTCGCCCCGCTCGACCTCGACGAACTGGTCGTGCTGGCGCCGATGGCCTCCACCGGCCCCGTTCGTGCCCGCGGCGCCGCCCGTGCGGAACGACTGGTCCTGCGGAGCTGGATGAGCGCGGGCCTCGACGCGGAGATCGCCGCGACCTCGGCGGCGGGCACCCGGGTCATCCGGCTCGACGCCACGGCCGAGGACCTGGCCGTGATGGGCCCGAACTTCATGGACGACCGCAGGCGTCTGGCCACGTTGGAGGCCGCACTGCGCACGACTCGAAAGGCGCTCGCATGACACAGGAACAACACTTCGAGGTCCTCATCGTCGGGGCCGGCATCTCCGGCATCGGCGCCGGGATCACCCTGCGACAGATGGGGATCACCGACTTCGCGATCCTGGAGAAGGGCGATTCGCTCGGTGGCACCTGGCGCGACAACGACTACCCCGGGTGTGCCTGCGACGTCCCGTCCGGCCTGTACTCGTTCTCGTTCGCGCCGAATCCGGAGTGGACCAGGCTGTTCGCGGGTCAGGACGAGATCCGCCGCTACATCGACCGCACCGCCGCCGAACACGGGGTCGACGCGCACGTGCGCTTGCGCACCGAGCTGATCCGGGCGGACTGGGACGAGTCGGCCCTCCGCTGGGTACTGCAGACCTCGACGGGCACGCTCACCGCGAACTCCGTGGTCGCGGCCGTCGGGCCGTGGAACGAACCGCTGGTGCCGCCGATCCCCGGCCTGGACACCTTCGGCGGCAAGGTGTTCCATTCCTCGCGCTGGGATCATGACTACGACCTTGCGGGCAAGCGCGTCGCGGTCGTCGGCACCGGCGCCTCTGCGGTGCAGTTCGTGCCCGCGATCGCGCCGAGCGTGGGGGAGCTGCACCTCTACCAGCGCACGGCGCAGTGGGTGCTGCCGAAGCCGGACCATCACGTGCCGAAGGCCGAACGCTGGGTGATGCGCCGTGTTCCTGGCGCGCATCGTGCACTGCGCGCGATCGAGTACTCGATCATGGAGACGCTCGGGCTCGGATTCCGGCACCCGTGGCTCCTGCGCATCGTGCAGCAGATCGGCAAGGCGCAGCTGCGTGCCCAGGTCCGCGACCCGGAGCTACGGAAGGCACTCACGCCCGACTACACCCTCGGCTGCAAGCGCATGCTGCTGTCGAACACCTACTACCCGGCACTGACCCGCCCCAACGTCGAGGTGCACGCCAACGCGGTCGCCTCCATCCGGGGCAACACCGTGGTCGGGGCCGACGGCGCCGAGCGGGAGGTCGACGCGATCATCTTCGGCACCGGCTTCCACATCCTCGACATGCCGATCGGCGGCAAGATCTTCGACGGTGAGGGCCGCAGCCTCGACGATCACTGGAAGGGCAGCCCGCAGGCCTACCTCGGCACCACGATCGCCGGGTTCCCCAATGCCTATGTGCTGCTTGGTCCGGCGCTGGGCACCGGCCACACCTCGGCATTCATGATTCTCGAGGCGCAGCTGGGATACCTGGCGAAAGCGATCGCCGCGGCCAAGGATGGCAAATGGACCCGGATGGAGACCCGTCCGGAGGTGCAGGCGGCCTTCAACGCCGAGGTGCAACAGGCGCTGGCCACCACCGTCTACAACGCCGGTGGATGCCAGAGCTACTTCCTGGACGTGAACGGGCGCAACAGCTTCAACTGGCCCTGGTCCACGGACCGGATGCGCAACCGGCTCGGCGAGTTCGACGAGCGGGCGTACGAGACCTCCACCGTCCTCCCCACAGAAATGGTGACCCGATGAACTTGACAGCACAGCAGCGTTACCCGGCGATCGACCTCGCGGGGGCCGTCGTCCTCATCACCGGGGCAGGCCGCGGGATCGGCCGGGCCACCGCGCATGCCATGGCCGCGCGCGGCGCCAAGATCGCGGTCGCCGATCTCGATCGCGCTGCGGCCGACGAGGTCGTGGCCGAGATCGGTTCGGCGGCACGGGCCTACACCCTCGACGTGCGGACCCGGGCGTCGTGGGACGCCTGCGTCACGGCGGTGACGGCCGATCTCGGACCCGTCGACGTGCTGGTCGGGAACGCAGGGGTGATGCCGGTGGCGGCCTTCCTCGACGAGCCGGACCAGATCGGCGAGACCACCATCGACGTGAACGTGTGGGGGCTGATCCACGGCATGCGGGCGGTGGCGCCCGCGATGGTCGCCCGCGGCCGCGGTCACATCGTCAACGTCGCCTCGCTCGCGGGCAAGATCGCGATCCCCGGCCTGGCCGTGTACAACGCCAGCAAGTTCGCCGCCGTCGGGCTCTCCTCGGCGGCCCGCCTCGAGTTCGCCGAGGCGGGGGTCAGCGTCTCCACGGTGCTGCCCAGCGCCGTGCGGACGACGTTGAGCTCGGGGCTTCCGCTCGGCAAGGGCCTGCCGACCGTCGACCCCGAGGACATCGCGGCGGCGGTGGTGCGCACGGTGTCGACGCGGCGGGCGCAGACCCCGGTACCCGGCTACCTGGCCGCTCTCGACCTGGGTCAGGCCATCGCGCCGGAGCCGCTGCTCCTCCTGATCCGCCGGCTCGTCGGTGGGAACCGGGCGGTGACGTCCGTCGACCCGGCCGGACGGGCGGACTACGAGGAGCGGGTGAAGTCGATCACCCGAACCTCACCCCCTGCGCGAGCGGAAGCTGATCGGAGTAATTGACGGTGTTGGTGGCCCGGCGCATGTAGGCCTTCCATGCGTCGGAGCCCGACTCGCGCCCGCCCCCGGTTTCCTTCTCGCCGCCGAACGCACCGCCGATCTCCGCTCCCGAGGTGCCGATGTTCACGTTGGCGATCCCGCAATCGGAGCCGTCCGCCGCGAGGAACCGCTCGGCCTCGCGCTGGTCGGTGGTGAAGATCGCGGATGAAAGCCCTTGCGGCACATCGTTGTGCAACGCGATCGCCTCGTCGAGAGTCTCGTAGGTGAGCACGTACAGGATGGGGGCGAAGGTCTCCTCTCGCACCACGGAGGTCTGCGCGGGCATCCGGACCAGCGCGGGGGATACGTAGTGGCCGTCGCCCGACTCCGCCCGTTCGCCGCCACACACCAGGGTGCCGCCGTCCGCCCTGGCCTTGTCCAGCGCGGCAGTCATGGCCTCCCATGACCGTTCGCGGATCAACGGACCGACGAGGGTGTCGGCCTCGAGCGGGTTGCCGACCCGGAGTTGCCGGTAGGCGGAGGCGATCAGCTCGACCGTCTCGTCGGCGATCGAGGAATGCACGATCAGCCGGCGCAGGCTGGTGCAGCGCTGGCCTGCCGTGCCTGCCGCGGAGAACACGATCCCGCGCACGGCCAGGTCGAGGTCCGCGGACGGCGCGACCACGGCCGCGTTGTTGCCGCCGAGCTCCAGCAGGCACCGGCCGAAGCGCTGCGCGACCCGCGGCCCGACCTCCCGGCCCATCCGGACCGACCCGGTCGCGCTGACCAGGGCGACCCGCGGGTCGTCGACGAGCTGCTCGCCGACGGGGCCGGCGCCGAGGACAAGGCGATGGACCCCGGCAGGCGCGCCCACGTCCTCGGCGGCCCTGCGCAGCAATGCATCACACGCGATCGCGGTCAGCGGCGTCAGCTCCGAGGGCTTCCACACCACGGTGTCCCCGCACACAAGGGCGACCGCGGTGTTCCAGGACCAGACCGCCACCGGGAAGTTGAACGCGGAGATCACCGCCACCACGCCCAGCGGATGCCAGGTCTCCATCAGCCGGTGTCCTTGGCGCTCGGACGCCATGGTCCTGCCGTACAGCTGGCGGGACAGGCCGACCGCGAATTCGCAGATGTCGATCATCTCCTGGACCTCACCGAGCGCCTCGGAGGTGATCTTTCCCGCCTCGAGCGTCACGAGGGTGGCGAGGTCCGACTTGTGCTCGGTCAGCAGCTCGCCGAGCCGTCGGACCAGGGCGCCGCGCTGGGGCGCGGGCACGGTGCGCCACACCGCGAAGGCGTCGTGTGCCGCGGCCGTCGCGTCCGCCACCTGATCCGTGCCGCTGGGCGTCAGGGCACAGAGGACTCCGCCGGTGATCGGGGTGCGGGCGAGCAGGGTGCCGTCGACGGACGGGTGCTCGTCGCGGGCACCACAGGCGCGCAACGCCGATTCGGCCATCGTCCGCAGGGTCTCGGTGTCGGGAAGGTTCATGGTGTTCCTCCTGTCGGTGCCTGCTCCAGTGTCCGCTGAGTTAGCCTGCCTTGGTGCCGGACACACTGGACGAGATCGACACCCTGTTGGTGCGTGAGCTGATCGCCGACGGCAGGGCCACGCTGGCGACGCTGGCCGAGAAGGCGGGGTTGTCGGTGTCGGCCGTCCAGACCCGGGTGCGCAGGCTGGAGGCCCGTCAGGTGATCCGGGGTTACGCCGCGAAGGTCGATCCGGAAGCGCTGGGGAACCAACTCTCGGCGTTCGTCGCGATCACCCCGCTCGACCCGTCCAGTCCTGATGACGCGCCTGCCCGCCTCGAGCACATCCCGGGGATCGAGGCCTGCCATTCGGTCGCAGGGGAGGAGAGCTACGTCCTGCTGGTGCGAGTGGCCTCGCCCCGGGCGCTCGAGGCGCTGCTGCAGGAGATCCGGTCGACGGCGAACGTGCGCACTCGCAGCACCATCATTCTGCAAACATTTTACGGCGATTAGCTAACTGCCGAACAATTTTCCTCTTTCTAGTGACTTTGACAGGATTATTAACATAATCTTGAGGGATGAGCACCGCGATCCGGCGTTCTCGGCCCGTCCCCGGCCTCGCTCCTGACGAGGTGCACGAGGTGCTGCGGGCGAGCCTGCTGGTCGACGGCTTCGACCTGGTGCTGGACCTGGAACGATCACACGGGCGGCGGCTCGTCGATCAGCGCGACGGCACCACCTACCTCGACATGTTCGGCTTCTTCGCGTCCTCGGCGCTCGGGATGAACCACCCCGACCTGGCGGCGGACGAGACCTTCCTGGCGGAGCTCACCGCCGCCGCGGTGAACAAGCCGAGCAACTCCGACATCTACACCGTGCCGATGGCCGAGTTCGTGCGCACCTTCGTCCGGGTCCTCGGTGACCCGGCACTGCCACACCTGTTCTTCGTCGACGGCGGGGCGCTCGCCGTCGAGAACGCGCTCAAGGTGGCGTTCGACTGGAAGAGCCGGACGAACGAGGCCCGCGGACTCGATCCGGCGCTCGGTACCAGGGTGCTGCATCTGAGCCATGCCTTCCACGGCAGGAGCGGGTACACGTTGTCGCTGACCAACACGGACCCGAACAAGGTCGCACGGTTCCCGAAGTTCGACTGGCCGCGCATCGACGCCCCCTACCTCGAGCCCGGCCGCGACGCGGACGAGGCCGACGAGCGGGCGCTGGCACAGGCGCGGCTGGCGTTCGATCGGTATCCCGACGACATCGCCTGCTTCATCGCGGAGCCGATCCAGGGCGAGGGCGGGGACCACCATTTCAGGCCCGAGTTCCTCCAGCAGATGGCGGCGCTGTGCCACGAGCGCGACGCCCTCTTCGTGCTCGACGAGGTGCAGACCGGTGTCGGCCTGACCGGGACCGCATGGGCGTACCAGCAGCTCGGGCTCGCGCCCGACGTGGTCGCGTTCGGGAAGAAGTCGCAGGTGTGCGGGATCATGGCCGGTGGCCGGGTCGACGAGGTGCCCGACAACGTGTTTCGGGTGGCCTCGCGGATCAACTCGACCTGGGGCGGCAACCTCGCCGACATGGTCAGGGCTCGCCGCATCCTCGAGGTGATCGAACGAGACCGGCTGATCGATCGGGCCCGGCTGCTCGGCGCGCACCTGCTCGCGCGGCTCGTCGAACTGGCCGAGCGCCATCCGATCGTGACCGACCCCCGCGGGCGGGGGCTGATGTGCGCGTGCACGCTGGACTCGACCGCGAGGCGCGACGCCGTCGTGACCGAGATGCGTGAACGCGAGGCCGTGCTGATCCTCGGGACGGGGGAGCGCGGCATCCGGTTCCGGCCACCGCTGACGGTGACGGTGGCCGAACTCGACGCCGCGATCGACGCGCTCGATCGGGTGCTGAGCCGGTAGCGCGTCAGCCCTTGGCCGCCTCCCGGCCGAGACGCTCAAGGCGCAGCGGGTCGGCGAGGATGTGGATCTCGACGATCCGCCCGTTCGTGATGGTCACGGCCATGACCGACTGCAGCCGGCCGTCCGGGGCGTTGACCATTCCGACCGCACCGTTGACGAGCGCGGCCATGGACGAGTGGGCGAACCGGGCGAAGCTGAGCGCCTGCGCGGACACCGCCTCCGCCCCGCGAACCACCTTCAGGATTCCGACGCCGGTGTCGGCCCTGAGCACCACGTCGGGATCGAGGACGGCGACCAGGGCGTCGAAGTCGCCGCCCCTGGATGCGGCGAGGAACGCGTCCACGACCTCTCGCTGTCGGGCGAGGTCGGGATCGGGAACCGGGGTCGAGTCCTGGACACGGCGGCGGGCACGGCTGGCGAGTTGCCTGGTGGTGGCGGTGGACTTCCCCACGACGGCCGCCACTTCGTCGAAGGGCATGGCGAACATGTCGTGCAGCACGAAGGCGAGGCGCTCGGCGGGTGTCAGGGTGTCCAGGACCACGAGCAGCGCGAGGCCGACGGAATCACCGAGCAGCGCCTCGTGTTCGGGATTGGTGCCCTCCACCGCGCTGACGATCGGATCGGGCAACTGCTGGTCGTCGATGGAGTCCTCGCGGCGGACCTTGCGGGAACGCAGCATGTCCAGGCACACCCGTCCCATGACGGTCGTCAGCCACCCACCGAGATTCGTGAGGCTGTCGGCCTCGGACCGGCTCAGTCGTAGCCAGGTCTCCTGGATCGCGTCCTCGGCGTCGCTGAACGAGCCGAGCATCCGGTACCCCACCGCCAGCAGATGGGTGCGGTGGTCCTCGAAACGCAGCGCCAACGAGTCGTTCTCGTCCATCCGTCACACACTCCCGTCGCGTTCCGTCATCACCGTGACGGACGAAAACCCGGTCAACACTGGAGAAGTCATTATGCAGGCACGGATGGACAACCCGGCGATGGCGGTTCCAGGCGTGATGGATGCGTTGCCGGCGCCCGGCTCAGGCCTCGGCTGCCCGATCGGCGACGAGCTGTGCGCGCTGCGCCAGGTCGGCGCCGATCTTGTGGCCCTCGGCGATCAGGTGTTCGTGCACGTGCGGGTCCGCGGTCTCCGCGCCGAAGAGCAGCCGCACGGACGACTCGTCGATTCGGGAGTATCCGGCGATGCCGTGCTGCAGCTGGGTGGTCATCGCCTCTCGGTACCCGCGCCGATCGTAGGTGCCCTCGTCGACGGCGGCGACCCCGACGAAGTGCAGCTGGTCGATCGCGCTCGGGCCGGCGTCCGGACCGTCATCGTAGGCCCAGCCGCGGGTGAACACCCGATCGATCCAGCCCTTGGCGAGGGCGGGCATGGCCCACCAGTACACGGGGAAGAGGACGGCGACCACGTCGGCGGAATCGAGCAGTCGCTGCTCGCGCAGGACGTCGGCGGGGACGGCGCCCGACTGCCGGTAGTGCGCGAGATCCTGCTCGCCGAAGACGGGATCGAATCCCGCACGTGAGAGGTCATGCGTCGTGACGGTCGCGTTCCCATCGGTCTCGATGCCCTGCTCGATTGCGCGGCCGATGGCCCAGGTGGCCGAGTCGTGGTCCGGATGCGCAACCACGAGAACCACATGCGGTCGAGTCGTTTCCTTCGTCATGCGGCCAACGTAAAGTATGACATTAACGTCAATGTCAAGGTGGAGGTCTGATGCGGATCAGCGAGTTGAGCGCGGTGACGGGCGCGAGTGCGCGGATGCTTCGTCACTACGAGAGTGCGGGCCTGCTCTCGCCCGGCCGCGACCTCAACGGCTATCGCCGCTACGCGCCCGAGGACGCGAAGACGGTTCACGATGTCCGTTGCCTGCTGGCATCGGGCCTGTCGCTGTCCGAGGCGGCTTCGATGCTGCACATCGTCTGCGGCGACGAGCCGAACGCTTCGGCGGGCGAGCGCGAGGCCGTGCTGGCCAAGCTCGACGAACGGAGCAGGCAGTTGGACGTGGCCATCGCGCGACTGCTCGCCGAGAAGGCAGGCATCCATGAAATCCGTTCGAACATCGAACGAAATTACGGGCGGGCCTGAGAGCGGCGCGGGACCGTGGGTTACCGTGCTGGTATGAGCACTTCTTCCACGGTCGGCGCCGGCATTCCCATCGTCTCGGTGCCCAACCTGCGCGACATCGGCGGCTACCCGACAGCAGACGGGGCCACGGTGCGGACCGGCGTCGTCTACCGGTCGACCGACCTGGGCCGGGTGGTCGACGGCGACGTCGCCGCGTTGGAGGCGCTGGGCATCACCACCGTCTTCGACCTGCGGACCGAGGCCGAGCGGGCCCTGCTGCCCGACCGGATCCCGGCCG
The DNA here is from genome assembly GCF_053607505.1 of Rhodococcus sp. NPDC055112. NCBI lineage: Bacteria > Bacillati > Actinomycetota > Actinomycetes > Mycobacteriales > Nocardiaceae > Rhodococcus > Rhodococcus sp. NPDC055112. The sequence goes on along the minus strand of NZ_JBSGTR010000020.1, from coordinate 26,641 downwards.
GCGCCAAGGAGGTGGTGCTGGATGTGCTGGCGGACACCGATCCGAGCGCGGCCCCGGCGATGATGCAGCAGATCCTCACGGACCCGGAACTGGCGGAGCGTCTGCTCGGCACCGGCGACACCAACGACTACCTGCTCAAGAGCTACGGGGACTTCGTCACCCTGCCCAGCGCTGTCGCGTCCTACCGCGGCCTGTTCACGGACCTGGCACGGGCGCAGAGCACGCCTGCGTTGATCCACTGCACGACAGGCAAGGACCGGACTGGCTGGGCGAGCGCGGCGCTGCTGATGTTCCTCGGGGTCAGCGAGGAGAACGCCTTCGCCGACTACCTGCTGACCAACGAGCAGCTGCTGCCCTCGTTCGAGCCGGTCTTCGGCAAGTTCCGCGCGGCGGGCGGCAACCCCGACATCCTGCTGCCCATCCTCGGCGTGCGCAGGGCCTATCTCGAGGCGGCGATCGAGCAGGTCCGCTCCGGATTCGGAGACGTCGAGGGCTACTTCGCGGACGGTCTCGGGATCTCGGCGGCGGACCGGGACGCGCTGCGCGCGAACCTGCTCACGTAACCGTCAGCTCCAGCGCGCCCTCGGCGAACCGGCGGATGACGGTCGTCGCGGTGCTCAGCGCGTCCTCGTGCCCGGCGCGGGCCCAGCCGGCCAACACGGCCCGCTGCCCGTCAAGGGTCAGGCCGACCTCGGCGAGCAGCTCGCCGGTGTTCGGCTGGCACACCGCCCACGAGTAGTGCTCGTCGGACGCCCACTGCGCGGTGCGGGTGGCGACGTAGTCCGGGTCGTCGATCCCGCCGTCGGCGAGCGCGGGCCGGTCGTCGACCCGCTCGTCGGCGCGCAACGCGCGCAGGTACCAGGCGCCCGCGTTGACCTCGATGGGCTCCATTACTCGTCACCCCCGTGCTCGCGGTCGCGTCGCTTCCTGTCCTTGCGCTCGCGGTCGGTGCCGAAGAGCAGGACACCGGCAGCGGGAACGGCGAGGAACCACAGCCATTGGTCGGTGACGAAGAACAGGATGAGCGCGGCGATCGGGACGATCGCCATCATCCGGCCCGACCAGTCCGGCTGGAAGCGACGTTCGGCAGGCGCGGGCGCCGTGGCCGCGGGCACCGGCGTCGAGGGCAGATCCGCGAACACCTGCTCGAGCTGACCGCGGGTGGTGGCGGCGGCGATCACCGCGCTGCGCTCGTCGAACTCGGTCATCGTCAGCCGGCCGTCGCTGAAGTGGTCGCTCAGCTGCGCGAGCGCCTGCTCGCGTTCGGCTGTGCCGATGCGGATCTCGGGAAGGTCTGCCATGGCATCAGGATAATGCGCGCACAGCACAGCGCCCCCGGCTGCCTTGGCAACCGGGGGCGCAGCGAGAGTGCTTGTGCTACTTGAGCTCAGCGAGGACGGTGCCCTGGGTGATGGCGGCGCCCGGCTCGACGGCCAGTCCGGTCACGATGCCGGCCTTGTGCGCGTTGACGGGGTTCTCCATCTTCATGGCCTCGAGCACGGCGATCAGGTCGCCCTCGGCGACCTCCTGGCCCTCCTCGACGGCGACCTTGACGACGGTGCCCTGCATGGGGGCCGTCACGGCGTCACCGGACGCCGCTCCGCCCGCGCCGCCGCCACGCTTGCGCGGCTTCGGCTTCTTGCGGGTGGCGCCGTTGGTGGACCCGCCACCACCGAGCGAGAACTGCCCGGGCAGCGAGACCTCGACGCGGCGTCCGCCGACCTCGACCACGACGGACTGACGCGGTAGCGCCTCGTCCTCGTCGAGCGCCTCACCGGCGGTGAACGGCTCGACGGTGTTCTTCCACTCCGTCTCGATCCACTTGGTGTAGACGTCGAAGCTCTCGCCGTTGCCGATGAACGCGGGGTCCGAGACGATGGCGCGGTGGAACGGGATGACCGTCGCGAGGCCCTCGACCTGGAACTCGGCCAGCGCGCGGCGGGCGCGCGCGAGGGCCTGGTCGCGGGTGGCACCGGTGACGATCAGCTTGGCCAGCATCGAGTCGAACTGGCCGCCGATGACGGAGCCGGACTCGACGCCGGAGTCCATGCGGACGCCGGGGCCGGTCGGGGGGACGAACTTGGTGACCGGGCCGGGGGCGGGCAGGAAGCCGCGGCCCGCGTCCTCGCCGTTGATCCGGAACTCGAAGGAGTGGCCACGCGGTGCCGGATCCTCGGTGAACTCCAGCTCCTCGCCGTTGGCGATCTTGAACTGCTGGAGCACGAGGTCGATGCCCGCGGTCTCCTCGGTGACCGGGTGTTCGACCTGCAGGCGGGTGTTGACCTCGAGGAACGAGACGGTGTCGCCCTGCACCAGGAACTCGACCGTGCCCGCGCCGTAGTAGCCGGCCTCCTTGCAGATGGCCTTGGAGCTGGAGTGGATGCGGGCGCGCTGGTCGTCGGTGAGGAACGGCGCGGGCGCCTCCTCGACCAGCTTCTGGAAGCGGCGCTGCAGCGAGCAGTCGCGGGTACCCGCGACGATGACGTTGCCGTGCTGGTCGGCGATGACCTGGGCCTCGACGTGGCGGGCCTTGTCGAGGTACTGCTCGACGAAGCACTCGCCGCGGCCGAAGGCGGCGATCGCCTCGCGGGTGGCGGAGTCGAAGAGCTCGGGGATCTCCTCGATGGTGTGGGCGACCTTCATGCCGCGGCCACCGCCACCGAAGGCGGCCTTGATCGCGACCGGAACGCCGTACTCCTTGGCGAACGCGACAACCTCGTCGGCGTTCTTGACCGGATCCTTGGTACCCGCGGCCATGGGGGCCTTGGCGCGCTCGGCGATGTGCCGGGCGGTGACCTTGTCGCCGAGGTCGCGGATGGACTGCGGCGAGGGACCGATCCAGATCAGCCCGGCGTCGATGACGGCCTGGGCGAAGTCGGCGTTCTCGGACAGGAAGCCGTAGCCGGGGTGGATCGCGTCGGCACCGGACCGCTTCGCTGCGTCGAGGATCTTGTCGAACACGAGGTACGACTCGGCGGATGTCTGGCCGCCGAGGGCGAAGGCCTCGTCGGCCAGGCGCACGAACGGCGCGTCGGCATCCGGCTCGGCGTACACGGCGACGCTGGCCAGGCCTGCGTCCGCTGCCGCCCGGATCACACGCACGGCGATTTCGCCGCGGTTGGCGACGAGCACCTTGGTGATGTGCGCGCTGGCATGACTGGGCACTGAGCCTCCTGTTTGTCGCAAGGGGTACCCGCTGTTCGATCCCCTTCCGGGGGTCGTACCCGGCGGGGTGGTTACGGGCATCACATCGGAGTGTAGGCATCGCCCACCGACCCGATGTAATCGGATAGCGAATTCGTCTCGATGGCCCCGCGGGCCGGCCAAACACTACTGACCAGTAATTCTTCCGGTCACCGGGTGATGTGGTCCGCGAGCGTGCAGGTACCGGTGCCCACGACCTCCTCCATCAGGTTCCGGAGCCGGCCGAGATAGCGGTGCACGTTGGCCGCGGCCTCGCGGGTGTCGGGGTACCTGGCGGCGATGTTCACCCCTCGCGGGGTGCGGTTCACCCAGATGTGCACGTCGTGCTCGTACTGCTTGCTCCGCAACGCCCGCGCGTTCCAGTCCGGCCACTGCGTCGCCGCGGGGACGAAGCGCAGGTCCATGTAGGACACGACGAATCGCGGCCGGGCCGCCGTGGTGAGGACCTCGCTGACCCGTTCGTAGGGATACCGGGCCGCGGGCTTGGCCGCGGCGATCTGCTCCTGGGCACGCGCGGCCAGTTCGCCGAACGACTGGGCGCCGTACACGTCGAAGCAGATCGGTCCGAGCCCGACGTACCAGCCCACCGACGCGGCAAGCTGCGGATCGTTCCTGGTGTGCATCGGGGTGACCGCCTCGAAGCGCGGCTCGCCCGCGAGCTCGGCACCGACGATGCCAAGGCACGCGAGGGTGCCCGCGAAGAAGCTGTGCCCGAGCTTGCGACAGGCCAGCGTGAACGCATCCGCACCGTCCGCGTCGAGCGCCCAGGCGGACACCCCGCTCTGCGGCACCGGCCCGGGGTCGGCGGCGCCGAGATCGAGGGGGAACTCGGGCAGCGCGCCGCCGCACTGGTCGAGGGTCGACCGCCACAGTTCGACCACCGGGTGCGCGGGGTCCAACTCGGCGGCGCCGTCCCGTTCGCGCGCCCCGAAGTCCACGTAGCTGCCCACGGGGAACAGGTCGGCGTCGACGCCGTCGCGGGCCTGCCGGTACAGCGCCTCGATCTCCTGCGCGACGATCACGACCGACAGGCCGTCGATGATCGCGTGGTCGGCCGCGAGGAACACGGTGAAACGATCGTCGGGGCCGGGCGGTACCAGCGTGGCGAAGGCATACGAGGGCCAGGACAGCGGGGACGTGCAGCCGTCGAACAGCTCGGCCAGGTCGGCGTGGTTCTCCGCGCCGTTGGTCCGGTAGCCGTGGCTGCGGGCCGTGACCCGGACTCGCCCGGTATCGATGGTGTGACGGCTGACCGTGCCCGTGGTCGGGCTGATGCTCGCGTGACTTCGCAGCGCCTCGTGCCGGTCGATCCACTCGTTCAGCGCACGCGCGATGGCCGCGGTGTCCAGCCGTCCGGTGATCTCGAATGCGGTTCCGAGCCACGATCCGTGTTCGGGCCCTGTGGTGCGGGCGGCCTCACGGAGACGGGCCTCGTGCACGTACGAGGCCGGCCTGGGATCGTCGAACCAGGGTGACGATCCGGCGTCGAACGGCGCGGACGGGAGCCACTCCGTGAGGGTGCCCGCGGAGATGGGGTACTCGGAGAGTTCGGTGAATTCCATTGGCAGCATCCAATTATTGCGAGTGGTGTGCTGACGGATGGACAGGGCCACACTGACCCGCCCGTCCGGGAGTCTACCGGCGGGCGGGTCGGTGTGCAGGTATCGATCAGTCCGTGAGGTGCCGCTTGATGCGGGTCAGCATCGCGGACATCCCGCGGAGCCGGAGCGGGCTGACAGCCTCCGCGAGACCCAGCGCCGAATAGAAATCGGCGGGGACGTCGAGGATCGCCTGTGCGCTCTGGCCGTCGAGGCCCTGGTGCAGGATCGACGCGAAACCCCTCGTGGTCGGCGCCTCGGGAGGGGCGCTGAAGTGCAGCCGCACCCGCTCCCGATCGGTGGCGTCGACCGAGAGGAACAGCGGCGACTGACACTCGGGCACCGGCTCCATGGCCGCCTGCTCGAGCTCGGCGGGCAGATCGGGGAGCTCGCGGCTGAACTCGAGCAGCAACTGCAGCTTCTGCTGACCGTCGACGGCGGCGAAGTCGTCGACGATCTCGGCGAGGGGTTCGGGCAGACTCATGCGGTCGCGGGGACCTCTCCGGGCTCCTCGCCCTTGGCGATCGGGACGCGCACCGCGTTGCCCCACTCGGTCCAGGAGCCGTCGTAGTTGCGCACCTTGTCGAAGCCGAGCAAGTGGGTGAGCACGAACCAGGTGTGGCTCGACCGCTCGCCGATACGGCAGTACGCGACCACGTCGTCGGTCGGTGCGTAGCCGCCGTAGATCTCCTCCAGCTCCTGGCGGGAGCGGAACCGGCTGTCCGGTGCCGCGGCCTTCGCCCACGGGATCGACGCCGCGGTCGGGATGTGGCCGCCGCGGAGGGCGCCCTCCTCCGGGTAGTCGGGCATGTGGGTGCGCTCACCGGTGTATTCCTGGGGTGAGCGGACGTCGATCAGCGGTCCCTTGCCGAGGTGCCCGAGGACGTCGTCCTTGAAGGCGCGGATCGCGGCGTCGTCGCGCTCGACCACCGGGTAGTCGGTGCGCGGGTTCTCCGGCACGTCGAGCGTGGTGCCGCGGTCCTCCGCGATCCACGCGTCCCGACCTCCGTCGAGCAGTCGCACGTCCTCGTGGCCGAAGAGGGTGAACACCCACAGTGCGTAGGCGGCCCACCAGTTGCTCTTGTCGCCGTAGATCACGACGGTGTCGTCACGGCTGATGCCCTTACGGCTCATCAGGTCCGCGAAGGCCGCACCGTCGATGTAGTCGCGGGTCACCGGATCGTTGAGGTCGAGGTGCCAGTCGATCTTCACCGCGCCCGGGATGTGGCCGACGTCGTACAGGAGCACGTCCTCGTCCGACTCCACGATCTTGACGCCCGGTGCGCCGATGTGAGCGCCCAACCATTCGGAGGTGACCAGTCGTTCGGGATGGGCGTACGCCGCGAAGGAGGGATTCGGGTCGGGCGCTACGGGCACTGGGGATCTCCTGACGAGGCGGCGATTGGGTCGCCGTCGATTCTAAGCTGACGGCGCCGAGTGTGCCGCCCGCGCCGACGTCGATCGGCGCGGTCCTCGTGCGGGAAGGAGTGTATAGTTCGCGGTTTCGGACTCCGGCAGAATGCCTGTCGAAGAACAGTTGTTCGCCGCCTTGTGGCACGTTGACCTGCATCGATTCGATATCGAACCGATCGCAAGGCCATCGGGCTATTTGTCGGATAATTGGACCATTTGCATGCGCGATGTCCGCGGTGTCTCGTAGTCTCCCGCAAAGACACGCGCCGATCCGCGTGCACAATTCGCGTGCCCAGCACTCGCCATCGGCACTGTAAGGACCCCGCCGCAAACCACACATAGCCCCACGCATCGCCCCATCAACTGGACACTTGCCTAATCGCCGAGTCTCTTCGGGCTTAGCAATCATCTCGAGAGGTTCTACCCGTGGTTCCTGCACGCGACGCTGTCCGTGAGTCCGATGCCCGTCACTCGCATTCGCAGCTGGATGCGGACCGCGGTGTCGAGGCGTTCCCGCTGTCGGCTGCGCAGCGCGGGATCTGGTTTGCGCAGCACCTGCTGCCGGACGTGCCGATCACCATCGCCCAGTGCGTCGAGGTGGTCGGTGACCTCGACGTCGAGACGCTGCGAGCGGCGGGGGCACTGGGCTCGCGGGAGATGGGCACCGGGATGCTGCGGATCGTCGAACGTGACGGCGAGCCCGCGCAGGTCGTCGACGAGACGCTCAACGACCAGATGAAGGTCATCGACCTGCGGTCCGCGGCTGATCCGGCCCAGGCGGCCGAGGACTGGATGCGCGCCGAGTACAGCGCTCCGATCGACCTGCTGACGGACCGGTTGATCGAGTCCGCCGTCCTGCGGCTCGGGGCGGACCACTACTACTGGTACGCCCGCATCCACCACATCGCGCTCGACGGGTTCGGCGCGATGACGTACATGAACCGCGTGGCCGAGCTGTACACGGCGGCAGCCGAGGGCAGGCCTGCTGCCGAGCACACGGCCAGCCCCGTCCGTGAGATTTGCGAGGACGAGGCTCGCTACCGGGAGTCCACCCGGTTCGCCAAGGACCGCGAGTACTGGATGGAGCGGACCCAGGACCTGCCCGAGCCGATCAGCCTCGCCGCCAGCACCGCGGCGGTCGGCGCCTTCTCGCTGGTGGCGGGCGGACCGATGGCCGCGGCAACCGCGGCAGCCATGGAGGGACAGGACTCCCAGTTCACGCCGACCGCCATCGCGGCGGTGGCGGCCTTCCTCTCCCGGCTGACCGGAGAGAGTGATGTCGCGCTGAGCCTGCCCGTGTCGGCCAGGACGACCGCGCGGATGCGCCGATCCGGCGGCATGGTCTCCAACGTGATCCCGCTGCGGGTCCAGGTCGGCAACGGCACGACCGTCTCGGACCTCGTCTCCCAGGTGCAGTTGGAACTGACCGGGGCGCTGCGACACCAGCGCTTCCGCCACGAGGACATCCGGCGCGGACTCGGCTCCGGTGCTGGGCAGCGTGGATTCTTCGGTCCCGCCATCAACGTCATGATGTTCCACAGCGAGATCCGTCTTGGCGCACTGACCGGGCGGATGCGGGTCCTGACCACCGGTCCGGTCGAGGACCTGTCCGTCAACATCTATCCGAGCGTCGCCGGGAGCCGACCCCACATCGACTTCGAGGCGAACCCGAACCTGTACACCGCCGAGGACCTGGACGGGCACCACGCGCGGTTCCTGGAGTACCTCACGCAGTTCGCCGCGGCCGATGGTGCCGCGCTGGTGTCCGACCTGGACGTGCTGCACGACGACGAGCGCGCGGAGTTGGTGCCGCTGCGCGGGCCGGCGGGCTCCGATGCCCGCCTGCTGCCGGACCTGTTCGCGGACGGCGCGACGGTGAATCCGGACGGCCTCGCGATCCTCGCAGGCGACGATCGGGTCAGCTACCGCGAACTCGATGCCCGGTCCAGCCAGCTCGCCCGGCTGCTGATCGACAGCGGCGTCGGCCCGGAGTCGTTCGTGGCCCTCTCCTTTGTCAGGTCGGTCGAGGCGCTCGTGGCCGTGTGGGCCGTGGCGAAGTCCGGTGCGGCCTTCCTGCCCATCGACCCGGAACTTCCCGTCGATCGCAAGTTGCACATGGTCACCGACTCCGGCGTCCTGGTCGGGCTCACCACGGCGGCGCAGCGCGGTGTGTTGCCGTCCTCGGTCGACTGGCTGGTCACTGACGACGAGGAGACGATCGCCCGGTACTCGGTGCTGTCGACGGATCCGGTCACCGACGAGGACCGGCGACGTCCGCTGCGCACCGGGAACCCGGCGTTCGTCATCTACACCTCGGGATCGACGGGGCTGCCGAAGGGTGTGGTGGTCACCCACGCCGGCCTCGTCAACTTCGCGGCCGCGGCGCGGCAGGAGTTGGACATCACGTCCGAGTCCCGGGTGCTGCGTTTCTCGTCCGCCAGCTTCGACGCCTCGGTCTTCGAGATGCTGCAGGCCTTCACCGCCGGCGCCGCGATGGTGGTCGCCCCGCCCGAGGTGTACGGCGGCGAGGACCTCGTGGACCTGCTGCGATCGGAGCGGGTCACGCACATCATCTCGGCGCCGACCGTGCTCGGGTCGGTCGACCCGAAGGGTCTCGTCGACCTGCAAGCGGTGGTCGTGGGTGGCGACGTCTGCACCCCGGACCTGGTCGAGAAGTTCGCCGACGTCTGCAGGTTCACCAACAGCTACGGCCCGACCGAGACGACGATCGTCATCACGACCGGACGCCCGCTCTCGGTGCACGATCGGATCACCATCGGTGGGCCGATCCAGGGTGCGAGTGCGCTGGTGCTCGATCGCCTGCTCCGTCCGGTGCCGGTGGGGGCCGTCGGTGAGCTGTACCTGGCCGGCCCGGCGCTGGCCCGCGGATACCACGAGCGGCGGGGTCTGACCTCCGATCGTTTCGTCGCGAATCCCTTCGCGGAGCCCGGTTCTCGGATGTACCGGACCGGCGACGAGGTCAGGTGGACGCCCGATCACGAGCTGATGTTCGTCGGACGCGCCGACCATCAGGTCAAGATCCGCGGTTTCCGGATCGAGCTCGGCGAGATCGACGCCGCGTTGACGTCGCAGGACGGGATCGACTTCGCGGTCACCATCGCGCACGAGCGCAGCAACGGCGCGATCGCGCTGGTGTCCTACGTGCGTCCCCGGACCGGTCACGCCGTGGATCCGGCCGCTGTCATCACCCGCGCGGGGGAGTTCCTCCCCGGTCACATGCTGCCGTCCGCGGTGATGGTGATCGACCGCGTCCCGTTGACCACCGCGGGCAAACTGGATCGGCGCGCGTTGCCCATCCCCGTGTTCGGCACCGCCGCGGCGGAGTACCGCGAACCGGTCACCGAGGCCGAGAAGCTGATCGCGGAGGTGGTGTCGGAGCTGCTCGGCGTCCAGCGCATCGGTGTCGACGATTCCTTCTTCGCGGTCGGCGGTGACAGCATCATCGCCATCCAGCTCGTCGCGCGGGCCAAGGAGCGTGGACTGCGGTTCTCGGCGCGGGACGTCTTCGAGCGCAAGACAATTGCCGAGATCGCGAAGGTCGCGGTCCAGGTGGAGGGCACGGAGAGCGCTGCGCTCGAGGAGCTCGCAGGCGGGGGCATCGGAACGGTGCCGTTGACGCCGATCGTGCACTCGATGCTCGACCGCGGCGGCCCTGGCACGTTCTTCCAGGCGATCGCCCTGACCCTGCCCGACGGCGTCGACCACGCCTCGCTGACCGCCGCCGTCGCCGCGCTGACCGATCGCCACGACGCGCTGCGCGCGCGGTTCCGTCCTGACGGCGATGGCTGGGTCTTCGAGACCCGGGCCGACTCGCTCGACCCGGAACGACTGCTGCGCAGGGTCACCGTCGCCCCGGCAGGCATGGCCGAAGCCCTGCTCGACGAGTGCGAGACGGCCGCGGGCCGGCTCGACCCCGCCGGCGGAGTCATGGTCCAGTTCGTATGGCTGACAACGGAATCTGCGGACCGACTCCTTGTAGTCGCCCACCACCTCGTCGTCGACGGGGTGTCCTGGCGCACCCTCGTGCCGGACCTCGCGCAGGCGTGGATGCAGGCGGCCGCCGGCGCCACCCCGGAACTCGCGCCGATCGGGACCTCGCTGCGCAGGTGGGCCCACGGCGTTGCCGATTCCGCCACCGCGAAGACGTTCGCAGGCGAAATGGACTACTGGACGGATGTTCTCTCGGGCCCGGACCCGGCGCTCGGTACCCGGGACCTCGACCCGGAACTGGACACGGTGAAGACCGCAGGCCGGGTACGGGTGGAGCTGACCACCGCCGTCACCGAATCCCTGCTGACCACCCTGCCAGGAGCCTTCCGCTGCGGAGTCAGCGAGGGGCTGATCTCCGCACTCGCCGTGGCGGTGTCGGTGTGGCGCCGGGATCGCGGGCTCGAGTTGCCCTCCCTCCTGCTGAACCTCGAGGGCCACGGTCGCGAGGACGAGGCCGTCGCCGGTGCGGACCTGTCGAGGACGGTGGGTTGGTTCACCAGCCTGTTCCCGGTGCGTGTGGACCTGGCAGGGGTGGATCTCGCCGACGCCGTCGACGGGGGCGACGCCGCGGGCGCAGTGATGAAGGCCGTCAAGGAGCAACTGCACGCGGTTCCGAGTCGTGGTGTCGGGTTCGGCGTGCTGCGGTATCTCGACGAGGAGACCTCTCCGGTCCTCGCGTCATTGCGCGTGCCTCAGGTCAGTTTCAACTATCTCGGACGCACCGGCGCGGCCCAGGTGCCCGAGTCGATGCGGGGACTCGGGTGGATCCCGGACCCGGACGCACCGGACCTCAACGCCGCGAGCGGTTCCGACCTGACCGTCGGGGCGGTGGTGGACGTCAACGCGGTGGTCGACGACGGAGTCGACGGGCCGCGGCTCTCGGCGACCTTCGCGTTCCCCACCGGGGTGCTGACCGCCGACGACGTCGCCGAGCTCGCCGGCCTGTGGCAGCGAGCCCTGGTGGGGCTCGCGGCGCACGCCGAGCAGCCCGCCGCGGGCGGGTTCACGCCCTCGGACTTCCCGCTGGTCCGGGTGGGCCAGAGCGAGATCGAGCGGTGGGAGAGCCGGCACCCGCTGCTGTCCGACGTGTGGCCGCTCTCGCCGCTGCAGCGCGGCCTGCTCTTCCACGCCGAACTCGCCGAGCAGACGGTGGACGTGTACACCGCGCAGCTGCGACTGAGCCTGGCGGGTGTCGTTGATTCGAGCCGGTTGCGTTCGGCAGCAACAGATCTGGTTCGCCGACACGAGAATCTCCGCACCGGGTTCGGGTACGCCGAGGACGGCACCCCTGTGCAGATCGTCCACGAGAACGTCGACGTGCCGTGGCGCGAGGTGGACGTGCGGGCACTGTCCGAGCACGAGCAGGAGGTCCGCCTGCAGAAGCTGCTCGACGACGAGCGGATCGCCCGGTTCCAGATGGACCACCCGCCGCTCCTTCGGATCCTGCTGATCCGCATGGCAGCCGACCGGTACGTCCTCGCCATCACCAACCACCACATCGTCCTCGACGGCTGGTCGATGCCGCTGCTGGTGCGTGAACTGCTCGTCTCCTACGCCGCCGGAGCCGACGTCGCCGACCTCGCCCGGCCCCGTTCGTACCGGGACTACCTCGCCTGGCTGGCCGAGTCCGACGACGACGCCGCCCGCGCCGCCTGGGCGCGTGCGCTCGACGGGGTGACCGAACCGACCCTGATCGCACCCACCCGGTTGCCGGGGGAGCAGGGACCGCTGCCCGAGGAACTGCTCGTCGAGCTACCCGACGAGCTGGTCGACGGTATGGGACGCATGGCCCGTGCGCGCGGGGTGACGGTGAACACCGTGGTCCAGGCGGCGTGGGGTCTGCTGCTGGCCCGGTTGCTCTCGCGTGGTGACGTCACCTTCGGTGCCACCGTGTCCGGGCGCCCGCCGCAGCTGACCGGCGTCGAGTCGATGCTCGGCCTGTTCATCAACACCGTGCCCGTGCGGGTGCAGATCGACCCCGACGAGGCGGTGGCGGACTTCCTGTCGCGCCTGCAGGGCGATCAGGCGGACCTGCTCGATCACCACCACATCGGGCTCGGTGACATCCAGGCGGCAGTCGGAGTGGGCGAGCTGTTCGACACCCTGACGGTTTTCGAGTCGTACCCGATGGACAAGTCCGGGTTCGACGAGAACACCGACATCGGCGGAATGCGGGTGCTCGACCTCGACGCGCAGGACGCGACCCACTTCGCACTCACGTTGACCTCGATCCTCGACCCGCAGCTGCGCCTGAGTCTGCGGTTCGCACCGCAGTCCTTCGACCGGGCCGAGGCGACGGTGCTCGTCGACCGGTTGGTCCGGATCCTCGAGACCATGGCGACCCGGCCCGACCTCGCGGTCGGGGAGATCGACCTGTTCGCCGAGGGTGAGCGGGAGCGGATGCTCGGGTGGTCGCGCGGCGACCGGGTGGCCGCCGAACAGCTCTCCCCTGTGGCCTTGTTCGCGGCGCAGGCGCACCATCGCCCCGACCACGCCGCGGTGGTCGCGGGCGACCGGTCGGTGACCTACGCAGAACTCGACGACCGTTCGACGGCGGTGTCTCTCGCACTGACAGGGCTCGGCATCGGTGCGGACGACGTGGTGGCGTTGCTGCTGCCCCGGTCGGTGGAGTGGGTCGTGGCGATGCTGGCGGTCTGGAAGGCAGGCGCGGCGTACGCGCCGATCGATCCGACCTACCCGGCGGAGCGGATCGAGTCGATCCTCACCGACACCGGCGCACGGTGCGCGCTGACCGAATCGGCGCGGGACCTGCCGGTCTCGGTCGTGGCGATGGACGCCTTCGCGGAGACCGAGCCGGTTGCAGACCGTCCGGTCGACCGGTGGCGTGAGTCGGGGGCGGGGCAGCGGCTGGGCTACGTCATCTCCACCTCGGGGTCGACGGGCAAGCCGAAGCCGACGCTGGTGCCGATGGCGGGCATCGAGAACACCCTCGCGTGGTACCGCCGCGAGCTGCCGTCCGAGGGTGGGCTGCTCGTCGCGTCCTCGCCGAGCTTCGACCTGACCCAGAAGAACGTGTGGGCGGCCCTGACCGACGGGCGCACGATCCACCTCGCGGCGGACGGCTTCGACCCGTGGGACATCTTGCGGATCGTCGGCAACGGTGGTGTGGCGCTGGCGAACATGTCGCCGAGCGCGTTCGAGGCGGTCGTGGACAGCGACGTCGACGGCGTCCTGTCCGGGCTCGACATGGTCGTTCTCGGTGGCGAGCCGATCCGGGTCGGCAAGATTGCGGCGCTGATGAGTTCCGGGCTGCACGTGGTCAACAGCTACGGTCCGACGGAAGCCTCGGACGTGGTCTCGAGCCACGCGGCGTCCGCCTCGGACCTCACCGGCGTGCCGATCGGCTCGCCGATCGCGAACCTGGACCTGTTCGTGCTCGACAGCCGGATGCGGCTCGTCCCTGCGGGTGTCGTGGGTGAGCTCTATGTCGGCGGTGTCGGTGTCGGCCGTGGCTACGGCGGGCGATTCGGCCTGACGGCGGATCGATTCGTTGCGAACCCGTTCGGGGATGCGGGCGCTCGGATGTACCGCACCGGCGACCTGGTGCGCTGGAACGGCGACGGCAACCTGGAATACATCGGCCGCTCGGACTTCCAGGTGAAGCTTCGGGGTCAGCGCATCGAGCTCGGCGAGATCGAGTCCGCGCTCACCGCTGCCGACGAGGTCGGTCAGGCCGTGGTCACCCTGCGTGGGGGTGCGGGCGGCGAGTTCCTCGCCGGCTACCTGGTGCCGGCACCGGGCGCCGAGATCGACCAGGCGGCAGTCCTCGAGGCCGTCGGGCGTGACCTGCCGGCCTACATGGTGCCGTCGGTGCTGGTCGTACTCGACGAACTCCCGCTGAACGCCAACGGCAAGTTGGACCGGAAGGCGCTGCCGGAACCCGAGTTCGCGGGCGCGGAGTTCGTCGCCCCCGCGACGGCCACCGAAATCGTGGTCGCGCGGATCTGTGCGGAGTTGCTCGGGAAGCCTCGGGTCGGCGCGTCCGACAACTTCTTCGACCTCGGCGGCAACTCGTTGCTCGCCACGCGTCTGCTCGCGCGGCTCGACTCGGAGCTGGGCGTGCGGGTGAGCGTGCGGGATCTGTTCGAGTCGCCGACGGTGTCGGCGCTGGCCGCGGCACTGGACGACGCCGTAGGAACGGGTACGCGCCGACCGCTGGTCCGGGCGGAGCGGCCGGAGCGGATCCCGTTGTCGCCGGCTCAGTCTCGGATGTGGTTCCTCAACCAGTTCGACACGGACTCCGGTGCGTACAACGTCGCGGTCGCGCTGCGGTTGAGCGGCACGCTCGACATCGAGGCGCTGCGGGCGGCGATCGCGGACGTGGTGGGGCGGCACGAGTCGCTTCGCACCCGGTACCCGGATTCGCTCGACGGCCCCAGCCAGGTGATCCTCTCCGCGGGCGGCACCGATGCCGAGCTGCCTCTCGTTGCGGTGACACCGGCGGAGCTCGCGGATCGACTCCTCGCCGAGATGGCCGGCGGGTTCGACGTCACCGCAGCGCCACCGGTGCGCCTGCGCCTGTTCCGGGTTGCGGCCGACGAACACGTGCTCTCGATGGTGGTGCACCACATCAGCATCGACGCCTGGTCGATGCAGGCCCTTGCGCGTGACGTGATGGTCGCCTTCGGTGCCCGCGCGCACGGAGTGGCGCCGGGGTGGGAGCCGCTGGAGGTCCAGTACGCGGACTACGCGTTGTGGAAGCAGGAGATCCTCGGATCGGAATCGGACCCGCAGTCGCTGGTCGCACGCCAGCTCGGGTACTGGTCGCAACGACTGGCGGGCATGCCGGACCTGCTGGCGCTGCCACACGACCACCGCCGCCCCCCGACGCCGAGCTACCGGGGCGCCGCGGTGCCCTTCACCATCGACGCAGATGTCTACCACGGGGTCCGAGAGATCGCGCGGCACGCCAACGCCACGCCGTTCATGGTGCTGCACGCGGCATTGGCGGTGTTGCTCGCCCGGTTGAGCGAGTCCACCGACATCGCCATCGGCACCCCGGTCGCGGGCCGCGGCGAGTCCGCCCTCGACGACGTGGTCGGCATGTTCGTCAACACCCTGGTGCTGCGCACCGAGGTGGGCGGGGCGCGCTCGTTCGACCAGCTGGTCAGCGAGGTCCGCGCGGTCGACCTCGCCGCGTTCGGGCATGCGGACGTGGCGTTCGAGCGTCTGGTGGAGATCGCCGCACCGGCCCGTTCCACCGCGCACCACCCGCTGTTCCAGGTGGTCTTTGCCTTCGAGGACCTGCCCGTGGACGGGTTCGCCCTGCCAGGACTGCAGATCGGGCGGGAGCCGCTCGACGTCGGGGTTGCCAAATTCGACCTGCAATTGACGGTCAGTGAACTGCTGGACGCCGAGGGCGCGGCTGCCGAGTTCGTCTACGCCACCGACCTGTTCGACGAGCAGACCGTGGTTGCCTTCGCCGAGCGTTTCCTGCGGATCCTCACCGCCGCGGTGCGCACTCCCGCGGCGCCCGTCGGCGACATCGAGATCCTCGATGCGGCCGAGCGGGCGTCGCTGCTGGAGCTGGGCGGAGCCCCCTCGCGCCTCGAGCTGCCCGCATCGACCCTGGCGTCCCTGCTGGCCGACGCCGTCGCGGCCAACCCCGACGGGCACGCGCTGGTGTTCGAGGGGACAGCTCTGTCCTATGCCGAGTTGGATGCACGCTCGAATCGTGTTGCGCGCGAACTGATCGGCATGGGCGTCGCCCCCGAGTCGTGCGTGGCGGTGGCCCTCGAACGGTCGATCGAATCGGTCACCACCGTGTGGGCGGTGGCGAAGACCGGTGCCGCGTTCCTGCCGGTGGATCCGACCTATCCGGCCGAGCGGATCGAGCACATGTTCTCGGATTCGGGTGCTGTGGTCGGTGTGACCGTCGGACGGAACCGTCCCGCACTGAGCGATTCCGTGGACTGGTTGGTGCTCGACGACGCGGCGGCGGTCGAGCGCATCGAGGCCAGGTCGTCGGCGCAGGTCGCCGACGGAGATCGGCTGGGTGCACTGCGGCCGGAGAACCCGGCGTACGTCATCTACACCTCCGGCTCCACCGGGGTCCCGAAGGGCGTCGTGGTCAGCCACGCAGGCCTACGTGCCTTCGCCGACGATCAGCGCGGCCGCTACGGGGTGCGGACCGATTCACGGACACTGCATTTCGCGTCGCCCAGCTTCGACGCGTCCGTCTTGGAGCTGATGCTCGCGGTGGGCGGCGCGGCCACGATGGTGGTGGCCCCGACACACGTCTACGGCGGCGAAGCCCTCGCCGACCTGCTGCGCGGGCAGCGGGTGACACACGCGTTCGTGACCCCCGCGGCCCTTGCCACCGTCGACCCGGCCGGGCTCGAGCAGCTCGAGGTCGTCGTCGTCGGTGGTGACGCCTGCGAGGCCTCACTGGTCGAGCGGTGGGCGCCGGGCCGACGGATGTTCAACGCATACGGGCCGACCGAGTCGACGGTCGTCGCGGTGCACTCGGACCCGATGGTCGCGGGTCGGCCGGTGGTGCTGGGTGGTCCCGTCGTTGGCACCGACGTCGTGGTGCTGGACGCCCGGCTTCACCCGGTGCCGGTCGGCGTCGCGGGAGAGCTCTATCTGTCGGGAGTCGGGCTGGCGCGTGGCTACCACGCGCGGCTGCAGCTGACCGCGGAGCGGTTCGTTGCCAACCCGTTCGGCGCGGCGGGGTCGCGGCTGTACCGGACGGGTGACCTGGTGCGGTGGTCTCGGGAGGGGACCCTCGAGTACCTCGGACGGACCGATGCCCAGGTGAAGATCCGGGGTCACCGGATCGAGTTGGGTGAGATCGACGCCGTGCTGTCCGCGCACCCGGACGTCGATTTCGCGGCGACGGTCGGATTCGACGGCCCGGCCGGCGGCCGGTCGTTGGTCTCGTACGTGTTGCCGCGGGCGGGTGCCCCGGTCGAGGCCTCCGCGTTGACGACCTTCGTGCGCGATCGGTTGCCGGAGTACATGGTGCCCGCATCGGTGACGGTGCTCGAGGCGGTGCCGTTGACGCCGGGAGGCAAGCTCGATCGGAAGGCGTTGCCTGCACCGGTGTTCGAGGTACGCGAGTACCTGCCGCCGCGCACGGCCACCGAGCAGGTGGTGGCCGACATCTTCGCCGAGGTGCTCGGGAGCGAGCGGGTCGGCGCGGACGACGACTTCTTCGCGCTCGGCGGCAACTCGCTCAGCGCCACCCAGGTTGTCGCTCGGCTCAACGCGGCCGCGGGCACCGGGCTCCGTGTCCGGGAGATCTTCGGCAGCTCCACCGTTGCCGGTCTCGCGGCGCTGGTCGACACGCACGAGGTCTCGGACCGAATCGCATTGGCGGGTCGAGAGCGGCCGGAGACGATCCCGCTGTCGTTGGCGCAGCAGCGGATGTGGTTCCTCAACCGCTACGACCCCGAGTCCGCGGTGTACAACATTCCGCTGGCTGTGCGACTGACCGGCGCGCTTGACACGGTGGCCCTCGCCGCCGCCGTGCACGATGTCATCGCCAGGCACGAATCGCTCCGCACGGTGTTCCCGGATTCCGATCGCGGTCCGCGGCAGTCGATCCTGCCTGCGGCCGAGGTGACGATCCCGCTCACCCCGGTCGAGGTCGACGGCGAGGCCGCGCTGCCGGCCGCGATCGCCGGCCTGGTGTCCGGCGGATTCGACGTGACCGCCGCGGTTCCGCTGCGGGGCGGCATCTTCCGGCTCGATCCCGTCGACCACGTGCTGGTCCTGGTTATCCACCACATCAGTGCCGACGGGTTCTCGACGCTGCCGTTGGCCCGGGACCTGTTGACCGCGTACACGGCCCGCACCAGTGGCGAGCATCCGAACTGGGAGCCGTTGCCGGTGCAGTACGCGGACTATGCGCTGTGGCAGCGGGAGGTGCTCGGGTCGGAGGACGACCCCGCCTCGCAGGCTTCGGTCCAGCTCGCGTACTGGGCCGACCGGCTGGCCGGGGCGCCGGCCGTGCTCGAGCTGCCCGCAGACAGTCCCCGTCCGGCGGTGGCCTCGTACCGGGGCGCCCGCGTCGACTTCGCCGTCGATGCGGATCTGACCGACCGGCTGCGCGAGCTGGCGCTCGAGCAGAGCGCGACTCTCTTCATGGTGTTGCACGCGGCACTGTCGGTGCAGTTGGCGCGGCTGAGCGGGACCACCGACATCACCGTGGGCAGCCCGATCGCCGGTCGCGGCGAGGCGGCGCTGGACGACGTGGTCGGGATGTTCGTCAACACGCTGGTGCTGCGGACCGAGGTCGACCCCGAGCTGACCTTCGCGGACCTGCTGGCCCGCACCCGTGCGGTCGACCTGGCCGCGTACGGGAACGCCGACGTGCCGTTCGAGCGGGTCGTCGAGATCGCGAATCCGCCTCGGTCGCAGTCGTACTCGCCGCTGTTCCAGGTGGCGCTGTCGCTGCAGAGCCAGGGTGTCGGCTCGCTCGAGCTGCCGGACGTGCGGGTGTCGATGCTCGATCCGGGCATCGACGTCGCCAAGGTCGATCTGGAACTGACCTTCCGCGAGAGCGACGAGGGCATGGCCGGTTCGCTGACCTACGCTGCGGACCTGTTCGGCGAGGCCACCGCACGTCGGTTCGTCGACCGGCTGGTGCGGGTACTGGGCTCCGTCGTCGCCGACCCGTCGACTGTCGTCGGCGAGGTCGACCTGCTCGGCGGAACCGAGCGGGCGTTGCTCGCCGAGCGCGCCGTCGCGCAGATGCCGCGGACCCGGCTGCTGCCCGAGATCCTCACCACCGGCGCGGCCGTGGATCCTGCGGCGGCGGCGCTGACCCTCCACGGGGTCGAGACGTCCTACGCGGAGCTCGACGGACGCTCGAACCGCCTTGCGCGGGTACTGATCTCACGGGGAATCGGTCCCGAGACCTTCGTGGCGATGGCGTTCCCGCGCTCGGTCGAGGCATTGCTCGCGTTCTGGGCCGTCGCCAAGACCGGTGCGGCCTTCGTTCCCGTCGACCCCGCCCTCCCGACCGCCCGGATCGAGTACATCCTCGCCGATTCCGGCGCGGCCCTCGGCATGACGGTCGCGCGCACCCGCGGCGCGCTGCCCGGCGGCGTCGAGTGGCTGGTGCTCGACGACGACGAGGTGCTGCGCGAGGAGTCCTCGCGACTGGACACCCCGGTCACCGACCTCGATCGGACCGCCGCCCTGACCGTGGCAAACGTGGCCTACATGATCTACACCTCCGGGTCGACGGGCACCCCGAAGGGTGTCGAGGTGACCCACACCGGGCTCGCCGCGTTCTGCGCGGACACCCGCCCCGAGGTCGGCCTCGAACCCGAGTCGCGGGTGCTCCGCCTGTCGTCCGCCAGCTTCGACGCCTCGGTGTTCGAGATGCTGGCCGCGTTCAGCGCCGGTGCGACGATGGTGATCACCCCGCCCGAAGTGCTCGGCGGCGACGAACTCGCGACACTCCTGCGTGAGGAGCGGGTCAGCCACGTCCTCACCGCGCCCGCGGTGCTCGGCACCATGGACACGCGAGACCTGCCCGACCTGCGCTCCGTGATGGTCGGCGGCGACGTGTGCCCGCCGGAGCTGATGACGAGGCTCGCGCCGGGGCGGCGCTTCTTCAACTGCTACGGCCCCACCGAGACCACCATCGTCATCACGTCCACCGAACCGTTGTCGCCCGGTGACCGGATCACCATCGGCGCCCCGATCGGGGGCGCGGGTGCGGCCGTCCTCGACGCGCGCTTGCGTCCGGTGCCGGTGGGTGTCGTGGGTGAGCTCTATCTGTCGGGCGCCGGTCTGGCCCGCGGCTACCACGACCGGGCGGGTCTGTCGGCAGGCCGCTTCGTGGCGAACCCGCACGGGGCACCCGGCAGCCGGATGTATGCCACCGGCGACCTGGTGCGCTGGACCGCCGACGGTCAGTTCGACTTCATCGGCCGCGCCGACTCCCAGGTCAAGCTGCGCGGACTGCGCATCGAACTCGGTGAGGTCGAGGCCGCCCTGGTGGGTTGCGCGGGCGTGGCCCAGGCGGTCGTGGTGCTGCACCACGATCCGCACACGGGGGACCGACTGCTCGGCTACGTCGTCGGGGAAGAGGGGGTCGCGCTCGACCCGCAGGCGCTGCGCGACGAGCTGGCCGGACCGTTGCCGTCGTACATGGTGCCGGCGCAGGTGCTCGTCCTCGACGCGCTGCCGGTCACCGTCAACGGCAAGCTGGACCGGAAGGCGCTGCCGGTACCGAGCTTCGAGGCCGCCGTCTTCCGCGCGCCGTCGACGCCGATCGAGGAGATCGTTGCCGGTGTCTTCTCCGCGGTGCTCGAGGTGGAGCGGGTCGGCGTCGACGACGACTTCTTCGCCCTCGGTGGCAACTCGCTGGTCGCGACGCAGGTGGTCTCGCGTCTTGGGGTTGCGCTCAACGCGCAGCTGTCGGTGCGGGTGCTGTTCGAGGCACCGACTGTCGGTGCCCTCGCGGTCGCGGTGGAACGGCACGCGGGTTCGGGTGGGCGGCGCGCATTGGTGGCCGGTCCGCGACCGGTGCGACTCCCGTTGTCGCTTGCACAGCAACGGATGTGGTTCCTGAACCGGTTCGACCCGGAGTCGGCGGCATACAACGTGCCCATCGCCCTGCGGTTGACCGGCGAGTTGGATTCCGCGGCGCTGCAGGCAGCACTCGGGGACGTGCTCGAGCGGCACGAGTCGTTGCGTACCGTCTTCCCGGACTCCGACGACGGTCCGCAGCAGCGGATCCTCGGGTCTGTCGAGGCCGGAATCGAACTCGGTTCCCGGACGCTCACACCTGATGTGCTGATCCAGGCACTGACCGAGGTCGCCTCGGCCGGATTCGACGTCACGTCCGGTGTTCCGGTACGGGCGCAACTGTTCGAGCTCTCCGAGACCGACCACCTGCTCGTCGTCGTCGTGCACCACATCGCGGCCGACGGGTTCTCCATGGGACCGCTGGCCCGCGACGTGATGGTCGCCTACGCAGCCCGCTGCCTCGGTGCGGCGCCGACCTGGTCACCGTTGGCCGTGCAGTACGCGGATTTTGCGCTGTGGCAGCGTGAGGTCCTCGGCTCCGAGGACGATCCGACGTCGCTGATCGCCGGTCAGCTCGCGCACTGGCGGGTCGCACTGGACGGTCTGCCGGATCAGCTGATCCTGCCGGCGGACCGGCCGCGCCCGGGCACTGCGTCCTACCGCGGTGCTCGCCACCGCTTCACCCTCGACGCCGACCTGCAGCTCGGGCTGAACCGGGTGGCGCGGGAAAACAACGTCACGCTGTTCATGGTCGTGCACGCGGCCTTGGCCGTGCTCCTGTCGCGGCTGTCCGGCACCGACGACATCGCCATCGGCACCCCGGTGGCCGGGCGCGGTGACGCGGCGCTCGACGACCTCGTCGGCATGTTCGTCAACACACTGGTGCTGCGAACCGAACTGGACCAGGCCGAGTCCCTCGCCGAGCTGCTGACGCGCGCACGGGAGATCGATCTGCAGGCCTTCGGGCACGCGGATGTGCCGTTCGAGCGGCTGGTCGAGGTGCTGAACCCGGCCCGTTCGCAGTCCCGGCACCCGCTGTTCCAGGTGATGCTGGTGTTCCAGAACCTGGCACAGACCACCTTCGAGTTGCCGGGCCTCACGGTCTCCGCGGTCGACCACGACGCCGCGACCTCGAAGGTCGACCTGCAGCTGACGATGTCCGAGGGCGTGGCGGCCGGAGACGGACTGTTTGCCGAATTCGAGTACGCGACAGACCTGTTCGACGAGGCGACGATCGCCTCGTTCGCGGACCGGTTCCGGCGGGTGCTGTCCGCGATGATCGCGGACCTGTCCGTCGCGGTCGGCGATGTCGAGATCGTCGACGGCGCCGAGCAGGCCCGCGTGCTGGGATGGTCGCGCGGCCGCCCGGCCGACGCCGAGGATCGGTCGCCTGTCTCGCTGTTCGGTGACTGGGCGGACCGCCGCCCCGACACCGTCGCGGTGACAACCGGTGACGAATCGATGACCTACGCGGAGCTCGACGAGCGTTCGACCGCGTTGTGCGTGGAGCTGACCCGACTGGGTGTCGGCGCCGACGACGTGGTGGCGCTGGTGCTGCCGAGGTCGGTGGAGTGGATCGTCGCGATGCTGGCGGTGTGGAAGGCGGGTGCCGCCTATGCGCCGGTCGATCCGACCTACCCGGCGGAGCGGGTCGAGTCCGTTGTCGCGGGCACCGGTGCCCGGTGCGTGGTGAGCGAGACCGCCCGGGAGCTGCCGGTCGCGGTCGTCGCGCTGGACGAGTTCGCGGCACCGGATGGCGACGCGGAGCGTCCGGTCGATCGGTGGCGGGAGCCGGGTGCGGGTCAGCGTGTTGGCTACGTGATCTCGACGTCGGGGTCGACGGGCAAGCCGAAGCCGACGCTGGTGCCGATGGCGGGCATCGAGAACACCCTCGCCTGGTACCGGCGCGAACTACCGGCGGACGGCGGGCTGCTGATCGCGTCGTCGCCGAGCTTCGACCTGACCCAGAAGAACGTGTGGGCCGCGCTGAGCGAGGGGCGCACGGTTCACCTCGCCTCGGACGGCTTCGACCCGCTGGACATCCTGCGGATCGTCGGCGCCGGTGCCGTCGCGGCGGCGAACATGTCGCCGAGCGCGTTCGAGGCGCTCGTCGACAGCGACACGGACGGGGTGCTGGCCGGGCTGGATTCGGTGTTCCTCGGTGGCGAGGCGATCCGGCTCGGCAAGCTCACCGAGCTGATGAACTCGGGTCTGCGGGTGGTGAACAGCTACGGGCCGACGGAAGCCTCGGACGTGGTCTCCTTCTTCGACGCCTCGGTCACCGATGTCTCCGGGGTGCCGATCGGGCGTCCGATCGCCGATATCGGCCTGTTCGTGCTGGACCGTCGGATGCGGCTGGTCCCTGCAGGGGTGGAGGGTGAGCTCTACATCGGCGGGGTCGGTGTCGGCCGAGGTTACGGGGGCCTGTTCGGACTGACCGCCGACCGGTTCGTGGCGAGCCCGTTCGGGGCGCCCGGTGAGCGGATGTACCGCACCGGCGACCTGGTCCGCTGGAATGACTCGGGCGAACTCGAGTACGTCGGGCGTTCGGACTTCCAGGTGAAGCTGCGGGGTCAGCGGATCGAGCTCGGCGAGATCGAAGCCGCTCTGCTGGACCAGGGTTCGGTCGGGCAGTCCGTGGTGGTCCTGCACAACGATGCTCACGTGGGCGACCGATTGGTGGGCTACGTGGTCGGGAAGCCCGGTGCGGTCGTCTCGGTGGACGAGCTGAGGTCGGCGCTGCTGGAGCGGCTGCCCGCGTACATGGTGCCGTCGTCGGTGACGGTTCTCGATCGGATGCCGCTCAGCGCCAACGGCAAGGTGGATCGGAAGTTGTTGCCGGCGCCGGTGTTCGAGGTGCGCGAGTTCCGGGCACCGTCGACGCCGATCGAGGAGATCGTGGCAGGCGTGTTCGCCGAGGTGCTCGGGACGCCGCGGGTCGGCGTCGACGACGACTTCTTCGAGCTCGGTGGCAACTCGCTGATCGCCACGCAGGTGGTCTCGCGACTGGGTGCTGCGCTGGACACGCAGGTTCCGGTGCGGATGCTGTTCGAGACGCCGTCGGTGGCGGCTCTGGCGGTGGCCCTCGAGCATCATGCGGGCTCCGGTGGACGACCGGCACTGGTGGCGGGTCCGCGGCCGGAACGGATTCCGCTCTCGTTGGCGCAGTCCCGGATGTGGTTCCTGAACCAGTTCGATCCGGAGTCGGTGGCATACAACATTCCGGTGGCGGTGCGGCTGTCGGGCACGCTGGATGTCGATGCCCTGCGGGCGGCGGTCGGTGACGTGTTGGCACGGCACGAATCGCTTCGGACGATGTTCCCGAAGTCGGCCGAGGGCCCGTACCAGTTGATCCTGGGTGTCGAGCAGGTGCGAGTGGACCTCGAACGGGCGGAGGCATCGGCCGCTGCGCTGATGGCCGAGCTGGCCGGATTCGTGACGCAGAGCTTCGACGTGTCGGCGGAGATTCCGCTGCGGGCAAAGCTCTTCCGGCTCTCCGAGTCCGAGCACGTCTTCGCGTTCGTGGTGCACCACATCTCGTCGGACGGCGTCTCAGCGGGACCGTTGGCGCGGGATTTGATGGTGGCGTACCTGGCGCGGACCGAGGGTCTGGCCCCGGGGTGGGCGCCTCTCGCGGTGCAGCACGCGGACTTCGCGTTGTGGCAGCGGGAGGTGCTCGGGTCGGAGGACGATCCGGAGTCGTTGGCGGCGGTTCAACTCGGCTATTGGGCCGAGCAGTTGGCCGGGGCGCCCGCGGTGCTGGAGTTGCCGACGGACCGTCCGCGTCCGCCGGTGGCGTCGATGCGCGGCGCCCGCGCCGACTTCACCTTGGGTGCGGAGCTCCTGGAGAAGCTGACGGACCTGGCTCGCGAGCGACAGTCGACGTTGTTCATGGTGCTGCACGCGGCACTGTCGGTGCAGCTGTCCCGGCTGAGCGGGACGACAGACATCACCGTCGGCACCCCGATCGCCGGGCGCGGTGAGGCCGCGCTGGATGAGCTTGTCGGCATGTTCGTCAACACGCTGGTGCTGCGCACCGAGGTCGACCCGACCCTCACGTTCGCGGAGTTGCTGGCCCGGACCCGGAGCACCGATCTGGCGGCGTTCGGCAACGCCGACGTGCCGTTCGAGCGAGTCGTCGAGGTGGCGAACCCGCCACGTTCGCAGGCGCATTCGCCGCTGTTCCAGGTGGCGCTTTCGCTGCAGAACCAGGGGTTGGCCTCGTTCGAGTTGCCCGGTGTCGAGGTGTCGACGCTCGAGGCGGACGTCTCCGTGGCGAAGCTGGACCTGGAGCTCACGTTCCGGGATTCCGCGGACGGTCTGCTGGGCTCGTTGACGTACGCGGCGGACCTGTTCGACGAGTCGACGGCGCGTGCGTTCACCGAGCGGTTCGTGCGACTGCTTGGCACGCTCGTGGCAGATCCGGCCGTGGTGGTCGGCGAGGTGGACCTCCTCGACGGGGCAGAGCGGGCCACCATCGTGGGCCGCGCCCGTGTGCCGTCGCTGCAGACGCAGCTGCTGCCGGACATCCTCGCCACCGGGGCGGCGCTGGATCCGGGCACGGTCGCGCTGACCGGGTCCGGCATCGAGCTGTCCTATGCGGAGCTCGACGCGACGTCGAACCGGATTGCACGGTTGCTGATCTCGCGGGGTATCGGCCCAGAGACGTTTGTTGCGCTGGCGTTCCCGCGGTCGATCGAGTCGGTTGTCGCGATGTGGGCGGTCGCCAAGACCGGCGCGGCATTCGTGCCGGTGGACCCGGCGTTGCCTGCGGCGCGGATCGAACACATCCTCACCGATTCCGGTGCGGCACTGGGGCTGACGACGGCCGGGGTACGCGAACAGCTGCCCGCCACCACCGTGTGGCTCGAGCTCGACGGCGACGTGGCCGAGGGTCTGGCGGACACCACGGTCACCGACAGGGACCGGACGGCGGCGCTGTCCGCGGACAACGTCGCGTACATGATCTACACCTCGGGTTCGACCGGCATGCCCAAGGGCGTCGTGGTCACCCACACCGGGCTGTCCGCGTTCACCGTGGATTCGCATCAGGAGTTGGCGGTCACAGCGCAGTCACGCGTGCTGCGCCTGGCCTCGGCCAGCTTCGACGCCTCGATGTTCGAGATGCTGACCGCGTTCAGCGCGGGCGCGACCATGGTGGTCGCGCCGCCGGAGGTCGTCGGCGGCGACGAACTCGCGGGACTGGTGCGCGAGCAGCGGGTGAGCCACCTGATCAGCGCGCCGGCGGCGATGGGCACCATGCGCGCCGAGGACCTGCCCGACCTGGAGATGGTGGGCGTCGGCGGTGACGTCTGCCCGCCGGAGCTGGTCACGCGGTTGGCACCGGGCCGGCTGTTCTTCAACGGGTACGGTCCGACCGAGACCACCATCGTCGTCACCCGGACCGGCACGCTTGCGGCAGGCGATCGGATCACCATCGGTGCACCGATCGCGGGTGTGAGCGCGGTGGTGCTCGACACACGCCTGCAGCCCGTGGCGCTCGGCGTGGTCGGTGAGCTGTACCTGTCCGGTGCCGGGCTGGCCCGTGGCTACCACGACCGCGCCGAGCTCACCGCGAGCAAGTTCGTGGCTAACCCGTTCGGCGAGTCAGGCACCCGGATGTATGCCACCGGCGACCTGGTGCGCTGGACGTCCGACGGTGACCTGGACTTCGTTGGCCGCGCCGATTCGCAGGTCAAGCTTCGCGGTCTGCGGATCGAGCTCGGTGAGATCGAGTCCGCCCTCCTGGCCTGCGCCGGGGTGGCGCAGGCCGTGGTGACGGTGCACGAGAGCCCGCATACCGGACAGCGGCTGCTCGGCTACGTCGTCGCCGACCCGGAGGTCGCGCTCGACCCGCAGGAACTGCGCACCGAGCTGTCGGCGTCGTTGCCCGCGTACATGGTGCC
>NZ_JBSGTR010000019.1:0-77229 GCF_053607505.1 Rhodococcus sp. NPDC055112 | reverse complement strand
GGGGTGGCTGCACACCTACAATCACCATCGGCAACACTCCGCCATCGGCAGGAACGTTCCCTTCAGCCGTTTGACTAACGTCCCTGGGCAGTACACCTAGCCCGGCAGGGGGACGGGAACGTGGAGGCCGCCGATGTCGACACCCGTCAGATTGGCGCCAACGCCGGGCGTGGACAGCGGGCCGACGGCGGTCTCGCCTGCCCTCGCGTTGAAGCTGTCGCTGGGGAGCTGTGCCGAGGCGATGCCTGCACCCGCCGTGAGGGTGAATGCGGCGGTCGCCAGCGCGGCGGCGACGCGGTTCATGGTTCTGGTGGACATGTCGGTGCCTTTCGGGCTGGTCGGGGGTGCGAGGATGCCGGCGGGCGTGGGGCCGGCATCCTCGCTGCGGGTCCGGGTGGGAGGCGAACTCAGCAGTTCTGAACCAGGACGCACAGAGGGTTGCTGCCGACGTTCGTCGAGTTGTTGGCTCCTGGGCTCAGCAGCTGGATGCCGCCGACGCCTGCGTTGAACGACTGGTCGAAGACCGCGGCCGAGGACACTCCTGCGCCCGCGCCGAGGGCTGCGGCCGAGAGGGCGACGGCGACGGCGATGCGCTTGATGGTGTTCGACATGTGAATCTCCTTGCTGGGTGGTGGTTTTGCTGACATGACAAGAGTCGCGTGTCAGCACCTACCGCCGCTATCCACCACAGGAGGGAAACCCGTCACCACCCTCCGGCCTACGGCATCGCCTTCTGGAACAGCCATGCGTCCCACAGCGGGCGGAGCGACCTATCGGTGTAGTGCGCCGCCAGGTCGGTGAATTCCTCGGTGGTGACGGTGCCGTGGCTGTGCTTCGCCGTCCACTGCCGGAGCAGGTCGAAGAAGGCCTCGTCGCCGAGCGCGGTCCGCAGCGCGTGCAGGGTGAGGGCACCGCGCTTGTAGACCCGGTCGTCGAACATCAGCTCGGGCCCCGGGTCGCCGAGCAGCACGTCGTACGGCAGCCCGGTGAGGTTGCGGTGCGACTGGGTGGCGATCTCCTGTGCCGACGGCCCGCCGGAGTTCTCCGACCACAGCCATTCCGCGTAACAGGCGAAGCCCTCGTGCAACCAGATGTCGCGCCACGACCCCAGCGTCAGGCTGTTGCCGAACCACTGGTGCGCCAGCTCGTGCGCGACCAGCCGTTCCGCGCTGCGCCTGCCGTCGCAGTGGTTCGCGCCGAACACCGAGATGCCCTGCGCCTCAATGGGAATCTCCAGTTCGTCGTCGGTGACGACGACGGTGTAGTCCGCGAACGGGTAGGGCCCGAACAGCCGGACGAAGGTCTCCATCATCTGCGGCTGCCTGCCGAAGTCGTGCTCGAACGCCGTCCGCAACCGCTGCGGCAGCACCGCGTGCATGGGCACGGCACCGTTGTCGACGTGCCTGCGCTCGTACGGCCCGATCTGGATGGTGGCCAGGTAGCTGGCCATCGGCTCGGTCTGCTCGTACACCCAGGTGGTGTGGCTGGCCCGGACCTGCTTGCGCACCAGCGCGCCGTTCGCCAGCGCGTAGTACGGCGAGTCCGTGGTGATCGAGATCCGGTAGCTGGCCTTGGAGCCGGGGTGGTCGTCGCAGGGAAACCAGGACGCGGCGCCGTTCGGCTGGCTGGCCACCAGCGCGCCCTCGGTCAGCTCCTCCCAGCCCACCTCGCCCCACAGGCTGCGGATCGGTTTCGGGGTGCCCGCGTACTGCACGGTGACCGACAGTGCGCCGCCCGCCGGGATCGCATGCGAAGGGGTGATCGTCAGCTTCCCCTGCTGGTGGGTGTACTTCGCGGGCCGGGCGCCGTTGACCGTCACCTTGGACACCGACAGGCTCTGCGACAGGTCGAATGCGAACTTCGCCCGGATCTCCGTGGTGACGGCGGTGATCGAGGCCTTGCCGGACAGCCGGTTCCCGTGCACCTTGTAGGTCAGGTCCAGCTCATAACGCGACACCCGATAGCCGTGGTTGCCGACGTGCGGCAGGTACGAATCGATCGGCTCCTCGTAAAACTTCCCCGGTTTCACCATCGTCACGCCCACGGGGTGATCGGGTTGCCCTGCCAGCGGGTGTTCGGCGGCACCGTGTCGCCGCGCATCACGAGCGACGCGGGCCCGACCGTGGCGCCGTCGCCGATGCCCGCCGCGGGCAGCGCGACGCAGTGCGGTCCCAGGGTTGCTCCGTTGCCGAGGGTGACGGTGTCCATGGACATGATCCGATCATGGAACAGGTGGGTTTGCACGACGCAACCCCGCTCGACGGTCGCGCCGTCGCCGAGGGTCACCAGGTCTGCCTCTGGGAGCCAATAGGATTCGCACCAGACGCCGCGGCCGATCGTCGCACCCATGCCTCGAAGGTAGACGGCGAGCACGGCGGTGCCGGTGGCGGCGCGCGCGAACCAGGGCGCGGCGACGGTCTCGACGAACGCGTCCGACACCTCGTTGCGCCACACGAAGGAGCTCCACAGCGGGTGCTCCACCTTCCGGATCCGCCCGACGACGAGCCACTTCGCCACGATCGAGGCGGTACCCGCCACCGCGCCCGCGACCAGCAGCACGATCCCACTGAACAGGGCGGCGAACCAGAAGCCGATCGCGCCCGCCATCGCCTGCAGCGCGAACAGCACGCCGAGGCCGATACCGAAGGTGACCATGACCGGGATCAGCCGGCACGTCTCCACCACGGCCCTGGCGATCTTCAGCCGCAGCGGCGGTTCGAACGTCCTGGAGGAGTCGGTGTCGCCCACGGACCGGCGCAGCCGGACAGGCGGGCTGCCCAGCCACGACGAGCCGGACTTGGCCTTGCTCGGCGCCGCGGACAGCACCGCGACGAGACCGTTCTTCGGAACCCGCCTGCCCGGCCCGGCCATCCCGGAGTTGCCGAGGAAGGCACGCTTGCCGACCTTGGCCTCCTTGATGTGCAGCCAGCCGCCGCCGAGTTCGTAGGAGGCGACCATGGTGTCGTCGGCGAGGAACGCGCCGTCCGCGACCGTGGTGAACTTCGGTAGCACCAGCGCCGTGGAGATCTCGGTGTTCTTGCCGATGTTCGCGCCGAGCAGCCGCATCCACACCGGGGTGAGCAGGCTGGCGTACAGCGGGAACAGCAGGGTCCGTGCCGAGTCCATCAGCCGCTCGGTCGCCCAGACCTGCCAGCCGACGCGGCTGCGCACCGGGTGGTAGCCCTCGCGCAGGCCGATGCCGAGCGCGCGGACCGCGATCAGTGTCAGCGCCGCGAACACGGCGAGCGTCAGGATCGTGGCGGCAGGCAGCCAGGCGAGCGCAAGGACCGCCGCGGAGCCGAGGTCGGGGGTGGCGCGGACACCCCAGCCGATCAGCGCGATCCCGGCCGCGAGCGCGAAGATGGGCATGCCGGCGATGACGACGGAGGTGAGCCCGAACACCGGCACCCAGTGGGTCGCCATCGGCGGGCGCTCGGTCGGCCACGGGTGGGTGGCCTTGCCGACCTTGACGGCGGGGGAGCCGGCCCAGCTCTGACCGGCCTTGACCCGTCCTGTCACCGCCGAGCCGGGCGCGACCTCGGCGTTCTTGCCGACGCGGGCGCCGGGCAGCAGCGTGGAGCGGGCCCCGATGGCCGCGCCCGCGCCGATCCGGATCTCCCCGATGTGCACCACGTCGCCGTCGATCCAGTGGCCGGTCAGGTCGACCTCCGGCTCCACCGAGCAGCCGTCGCCGAGCGCGAGCATCCCGGTCACCGGCGGCAGCGTGTGCAGGTCGACGTCGCGGCCGACGGTCGCCCCGAGGGCCCGCGCGTAGTAGATCATCCACGGGGCGCCGGACAGGTTGGCCGCGCCGCTGGCCTCGGTGAGCCGGTGCGCGACCCACAGCCGCACGTGTTCGCTGCCGCCGCGCCGGTAGGTGCCAGGGGTGAGCCCGCGCAGCAGCAGCCGGCACCCGGCGACGGAGATCGCCATCCGGCCGAGCGGGGTGATGAAGGCGACGAACGCGGCCAGCAGCACCCACCAGGACACGGTCGGCGCCCACGGCACGTCGGCGAACAGGGCGAAGACGTTGTTGACGATCGCCAGCCAGGTCACCCACTGCAGCCCGGTCAGGGTGGTCAGCGGGATGGTGAGCAGGATCTGCGCGAGCTGGGTCGACCGTGGGGTCGGCTCGACGATCCGGGGCTCCGCCGTCGCGCTCGGGGCGAACTCGTCGAGGAATCCGGCCAGCGAGCCGAGCCGCGGATGGTCGTACACCTGCGCGACGGTGACCTCGGGGAAGCGCTCCCGCAGCGCGGTCACCACCTGGGCGGCGGCCAGCGAGCCGCCGCCGCTGGCGAAGAAGTCGTCGTCGGGGCCGGTGATCTGCGCGCCGAGGATCGACGCCCACAACCCGGCGACCCAGGCCGCGGTGCCCTCGAGTCCGGCGCCCGCGGCGTCGTCCCCGCTGCCCGTGCCAGGCAACGGCCACGGCAGTGCCGCGCGGTCCACCTTGCCGGAGGTGCGGGTCGGCAGCTCGTCGAGCAGGGCCAGCCTCGGCACCAGAGCCGCGGGCAGGCGTTCGGCGAGCAGCTCGCGGGCCGCGGCGACATCGAAGTCGGGGTCGGTGCTGGCCAGGTAGCCGACCAGGATCGAGTTCCCGGCGGCCGTCTTGCGGACGGCGGCCGCCGCCCCGCTCACCCCGGGCAGGTTCTGCAGCGCGTTGTCCACCTCGCCGAGCTCGATGCGTCGACCCCCGAGCTTGACCTGGTCGTCGGCGCGACCCTGGAACAGCAGCCCCTCGAGCTCGAGGCGGACCAGGTCGCCGCTGCGGTAGGCGCGGTCCCAGCCGAGCGAGGGCATCGGCGCGTACTTCTCCGCGTCCTTCGCCGCGTCGAGATAGCGGGCAAGGCCGACCCCGCCGATCACCAGCTCGCCGACCTCGCCGACCGTGACCGGGTTGCCCTCGCCGTCGACCACGGCCAGGTCCCAGCCGTCCAGCGGCAGCCCGATGCGGACCGGGCCGGTGCCGTCCATCAGCGCGCCGCACGCGACGACCGTGGCCTCGGTCGGGCCGTAGGTGTTCCACACCTCGCGTCCGTCGACCGCGAGCCGTTCGGCCAGCTCCGGCGGGCAGGCCTCGCCGCCGAAGATGAGCAGCCGCACCGCCTCGAGCGCCTCGGCGGGCCACAGCGCGGCCAGCGTCGGCACGGTGGAGACGACGCTGACATCGCGCGAGACCAGCCACGGGCCCAGGTCCATGCCGCTGCGGACCAGCGCGCGGGGCGCGGGCACCAGGGTGGCGCCGTGCCGCCAGGCCAGCCACATCTCCTCGCAGGAGGCGTCGAAGGCGACCGACAGCCCGGCGAGCACCCGGTCGCCAGGCCCGATCGGAGCCTGCTGCAGGAACATCCGGGCCTCGGCGTCGACGAACGCCGCCGCGTTCCTGTTGCTGACCGCGACGCCCTTGGGGGTCCCGGTGGATCCCGAGGTGAAGATGATCCACGCGTCGTCGGCGACGGTGGGGACCCGCGGTGCGGGCGGGTCCTCGCGCTCGGGGGCGGTGCCGGGCTCGATGGAGTCGCCGGTGATGATCGCGGCGACCTGGGCCTCGCCGAACACCAGCTCCGCCCGCTCGTCTGGGTCGTCCGCGTCCACCGGCACGTAGGCGCAGCCCGCGGCGAGCACCGACAGGATCGCCACGTACAGCGAGTACGAGCCGGACGGCATCCGGATGCCGACGCGGTCGCCCGCGCCGACCCCGGCCTCACCGAGCTGCTGCGCGCCCCGGTACATCTCCTCGAGCAGTTCGAGGTAGGTCAGGGTGGTGGTGCCGTCGTCGATGGCGAGCGCCTCGGGGTTGGCCTCGGCGGTCGCGATGACGATGTCGATCAGGGTGCGCGGCGCGGGAGCCAGTGACGACCGAAGGTACTCGGTCGGGATCACCTGGGATCGGTCCGTTACCGGTTGGGACTGCAGTGGCACCCGGATTTCCTGTCTGAGTCGGCTGGCTGTCGAGTCGTTATCTCATGACAAGTTTGCTAGCTGGTGAACTCACAGACGAATGCGGCGCGCAGTAGAGGGGGATCGGAGCCCGCGCGGGCGACGAAAACTGCCGCTGAGACATGCGAGAAGACTACGCCCGAAAATTTCTTCCGCCGTGGTGTCGTATTCGGGGTGGCGCCTTCGTCGTCTGGGTAGAGGGGCCTCCCGGCCCACACCCGACTGGAAGGATGACGACCATGTACTACCTGGCACTGTTGGCGGGCGAGGAGAACGGCGCGGCTTCGACCCCGGGGACCCCGGAGTTCGGGGATGCGGTGGCCCGGCACGAGAGGTTCTGGGAGTCCGCAGGCACCGCGCTCGTCGGGGGCGGCGCGCTGTACCCGACCGCGGAGTCGGTGACGATCCGGCACGAGAACGGCAGCGCGCTCGTCACCGACGGGCCGTTCGCCGAGTTCTCCGAGGTGGTCGGCGGGTTCTATGTGCTCGAGGCCGACGATCTGGACGCGGCGCTGGAGCTGGCCCGGCAGATTCCGGACGCCGCGGAGGGATTCGTCGAGCTGTGGCCGATGGTCTTCTGGCGGCTGGAGGACGAGCACGCCGGGTGCTATCTGGCGGTGCTGCGCGAGCCGGCGGGTGCGGCGAACACGCCGGGGTCGGCGGAGTGGGACGAGAGTATCCGGGCGCACGGCCTGTTCGGGGAGTTCGCGGGTCCGGCGCTGCGGGGCGGCGGCGCGCTGTATCCGCCGTCGTCGGCGACGACGGTCCGCGTTCGCGATGACGAGCTGCTGCTGACCGACGGACCGTTCACCGAGGCCGCCGAGATCGCCAACGGCGTCTATCTGCTCGAGGCCGCGGACCGCGAGGCGGCGACGGCCATGGCGGCGCGCATCCCGCTCGGTCCCAAGGGCTGCATCGAGCTGCGCCAGATCGTGGACGAGTGAGTGCACGTCGATCAGGTGTTCAGGGCCGAATCCGGCCGCGCCATCGCGACGGTGGCGCGGTTGGTCGGTGACCTCTCGCTGGCGGAGGACGCCGTGCAGGAGGCATTCGCCGAGGCGATCAGGAGCTGGCCGGAGACGGGGATGCCCGCGAACCCGGGGGCCTGGATCACCACTGTCGCCCGCAACCGCGCGCTGGACCGGCTGCGCCGGGAGTCGTTGCGGGGCAACAAGGAGCTCGACGCCACGCGGCTGTTCCCGCCGACGGAGGAGGAGGTGTGGCCGGTGCGGGACGATCAGCTACGCCTCATCTTCACGTGTGCACACCCCGCGCTGGCCCCCCAGGCTCAGGTCGCGTTGACGCTTCGCCTGGTCTGCGGCCTGACGGTGGCGGAGATCGCGCGGGCGTTCCTGCAGCCCGAGCCGACGGTGTCGCAACGGCTGACCCGCGCGAAGAGCAAGATCCGGACGGCCGCCATCCCGTTCCGGCTGCCGCCGGAACACCTTCTCCCTGAACGCGTTCCGCAGGTACTCGCGTGCATCTACCTCGTCTTCACGGAGGGGTACTCGGCGACCTCGGGGAGCTCGGCGATCCGTGACGAGCTGTGTGAGGAGGCGATCCGGCTGGGGCGATTGCTGTGTGAGCTGATGCCCGACGAGCCGGAGGCGTTGGCGCTGCTCGCCCTGATGCTGTTGCAGGACAGCCGCAGGGGAGAGCGGATCGCCGCCGACGGCACGGCCCGGCCGCTCGAGGAGCAGGACCGCTCGCGGTGGGATCACGGCCGGATCGAGGAGGGGATGCGGTCCCTGGCCCAGGCCAGGCATTCCACGGGCCAGTACTTCCCGCAGGCGGTGATCGCGGCCGCGCACGCGGGCGCACCGAGCTGGGATGCGACCGAGTGGACGGTGATCGTTGCGGCCTACGAGCGGTTGCTCGAGCTGACCGGTTCGCCGGTGGTGGCGGTGAACCGCGCCGTGGCGGTGGGTTTTCGGGACGGGCCCGAGCGGGGGCTGGAGGCGCTGGAGGCGGTTCCCGACGATCCGCGTCTGGCCCGGTTGCGGGGCCCGGCCCGGGCCGACCTGCTGCGCCGGATGGGCCGGACCGCCGAGGCCGAGGACGCCTACCTCGCGGCGTTGGAGTCGGCTGGCAACGAGACGACCGAGCGGTTCCTGCGGCGACGGCTCGAGGAGGTCCGGGCCACCCCCGCGGATGGGCACTGACCCGTCGGGTCGGACAGCGTGGTCATCCTCGGGCGAGCGAGTCGAGCGCGTCGTCGATCGGGGTGCCGCCCGTGTTGAAGCCGATGAACCGACCGATGGTCGCCGGCCTGACCAACACCGCCGCCGCCACCCGCGCGACATCCTCGCGGGGCACCGTGCCCGACTCGAGGCCCGGTCCCACTTCGATCCCGCCGGTGCCCGCGTCGAGGGTGAGCGTGCTGGGACCGAGGATCGTCCAGGACAGGTCGGTGTCGCGGAGATGGTCGTCGGCCGCGGCCTTGGCCTCCGCGTAGGGGAAGAACGAACTGTCCCGCGGGACGCCGTGATCGGCCCGAGCCCCGAAGTAGGACACCATCACGTACCGGTCGACGCGTGCGCGGGCGGCGGCGTCCATCGAGCGGATCGCCGCATCCCGGTCGACGGCGTAGGTGCGGTCGGGGTCACCGCCGCCCGCGCCGGCCGACCACACCACGGCGTCGTGCCCGCGGATCAGCTCGGCGATCCGGTCCGTGCCGAGGCTCTCGACATCGGCGACGACGGCGGCGGCGCCGGTCGCCTCGACGTCGGGGGCATGCGCGGGATTGCGGATCAGGGCGGTGACGTCATCGCCCCGGCCGGTGAGAATCCTCGAGAGGTGCAGGGCGATCTTGCCGTGACCGCCGATGATGACGACGCGTGCCATGCCGGTTCCTTCCGTCGGTGCCGCTGCCAGTACAGCGCGCAAACCGGCCCCGCGCAACGGAACGCGGGGCCGCCTCGGGCGGTCCTCAGCCCGCAGCCTTCTTCACGAGCTCGCCGATCCTCTTCTCGTCGGCGTCGGTCAGCGTGGTCAGGGCGAAGGCGGTCGGCCACATGGTGCCGTCGTCGAGGTTCGCGGTGTCGTTGAAGCCGAGCGTCGCGTACCGCGCCTTGAACTTCTCGGCGCTCTGGAAGAAGCACACGATCTTGCCTGTCTTGGCGTACGCGGGCATGCCGTACCAGGTCTTCGGTGCGAGGTCCGGTGCGCTGGCCGTGACGATGGCGTGGATCCGTTCGGCCATGATGCGATCGGATTCCGCCATCCCGGCGATCTTCTCGAGCACGTCCTTCTCCCCGTCCGCCTTGGCATTGCGGGATCCGCGGCGGGCGGCCGTCTTCAGCT
The DNA here is from genome assembly GCF_053607505.1 of Rhodococcus sp. NPDC055112. NCBI lineage: Bacteria > Bacillati > Actinomycetota > Actinomycetes > Mycobacteriales > Nocardiaceae > Rhodococcus > Rhodococcus sp. NPDC055112. Next base: position 67,983 of record NZ_JBSGTR010000019.1, on the reverse strand, counting down.
CCTGGGCGTGCTCTTTCATCGCGGCACGTTCTTCGTCGGTGAATCCCACTGCGGACTTGTCCTTCTGAGCAGCCATCGGTCTGTCTCCTTCGTGTGGGTGTTGGTGAGGATGATCCTGATACGGGCGAGCAGGAACCCGTGGTCACTGCACGAGGACGGCCCGCCGTGCGCTGCGCCGGGTGTACGGCAGCACGAACAGGTAGAGGCCGCTGGCGAGCAGCACGGCGAGCGGGAGCAGCGGTAGGTAGGAAAACCAGATGGCGGCCTTCATGGACACCGCGACCGTGGCGACGATGACGGTGACCGTGAAGACGATGGCCGTCCAGCGGTGGATCTGCCGAAACCTGTTGGTCGAGTTCATGGGGACTCCTTGGGTAGACGAGCGACGATGGCTCCGAGCAGGGCAGTGGGGGCGGGACTCACCGGTCCTGGATCAGTCCGAGGACGTTGCCGTCGGCGTCGGTCACGGTGGCCACCAGGCGGCCGCCGCCGACCTCGTTCGCGGGCTCCTTCACGGTGGCGCCCGCGGCGGTCATCTCGGCCAGCTTCGCCTCGATGTCCGGCACGTGCCAGTAGGCCACCGGCGCGGTCATGCCCTGCGGTCCGCCGCCCGGCACCAGCCCGATGTGCTGGCCCTCGGCCTCGAAGCCGACGTAATAGGGCGAGTCGGTCTGCGGCTCCACGCCGAGCAGCGCGGCGTAGATCGTCTTGGCGGTCGCCAGGTCGGACACGGGATGCAGCACGGTCTTGATTCCCTGGGTGGCAGAGCTGGTCATGGTCACTCCTGAAGTTGGGGTGGATCGGATGTATGAACACCATCGCTCCCGGCGGGGCCGCTCCACATCCGTGGCGACCACGGAACCGTCCACTGATCGGGGCACGGATCGTCCGTGTCCCGACACGGAGACCGTCCGAAGGCCCTGAGTACGAGGGGGATACTGCAAAATGAGGCCCATGACGGCGACGGTGGACATCTCCGCTCGGGAAGCCGAGGTGCTCACGCTGGTGGGGGAGCATCTCAGCAACGCCGAGATCGGCGCGCGACTGTTCATCTCGGTCCGCACGGTGGAGAGTCATGTCTCCTCGCTCCTGCGCAAGCTCGAGGTCCCGGATCGGCGGGCGCTCGCCCAGCACGCGTCCGAGCCGCCGCGCGACGACCGGTCGCACGCCGCACCGGTCCTGCCCGCACCGCTGACCTCGTTCATCGGCAGGAAGCAGGAACGGGCCGAGCTGATCGAGATGATCAAGAACGATCGGCAGGTGACCGCGGTCGGCCCCGGCGGAATCGGCAAGACCCGGCTCGCGTTGACGGTCGCCGCCGAGTTGGCCGAGGAGTACTCCGACGGGGTGTGGTTCGTCGACCTGGTACCGATCAGCAGCCCGGACATCTGCGTGGTCGCCGGTACGGTCGGCCTCGCACTCGGACTCGGCGAGCAGCCCGGCCGAGGCATGGACGAATCGGTGCTGGCCGCGCTGGCCGACCGTCATGCCTTGCTGGTGCTGGACAACTGCGAACACGTGCGGGACGGGGTGGCACTGTTCATCGAACGGCTGCTCGCGGCGTGCCCACGGGTGACGGTGCTGGCGACCAGCCGGGCTCGGCTGATGGTGCCGTTCGAACGCGCGTACACGGTCCCGCCGATGTCGTTGGCCGGTGACGGCGGATCGGACGCGGTCGCGTTGTTCATGGATCGCGCGGCGGCGGGTGGCTGGCCGCCGAATCATGCTCTGCGGGAACAGGTTGCCGCATTCTGTGGGGGACTGGACGGGATGGCGCTGGCGATCGAGCTCGCCGCGGCCCGCTGGACGACCCTCGGGCTGGACGGACTCACCGACGGACTGTCCGACCAGCTCCGGATGCTCGCGGGCGGTGCCAGGACGGACGACCGGCATCGCTCGGTGCGCGCGGCGCTGGATTGGAGCCACGCCCTGCTGGAGCCGGACGATCGAGTGCTGCTGCGCCGGATGTCGGTGTTCATGAAGTCGTTCACCGTCGCGGCGGCGGCGGAGGTGACCGCATCCGAGAAGGGCGTTGTCGCGGATGGGCTGGCCCGGCTCGCCGAGCAGAGCCTGCTGGTGGTGATCGCGTCCCCGACCGGGACCGAGTACCGGGCGCTGGAAACCATCCGCCAGTACGGGACGGAGCGGCTCGTCGAGGCCGGTGAGCGCGACGACGTCCGCTCCCTGCACCTTCGCTGGTGTCTGGCCGAGGCGGCCGACCTCTCGGTGGTCCGGCCGGACTGGCGGGCACGATTCGACGCGGTGGCCGACGACCTCCGCGCCGCCCTGGCGTGGGTGGCCGACCACCCGGACCGACGCGCGGAGGCGTACGGCCTCGCCCGGCAGCTGGCGGAGCTGACCTTCACCCGTCACCTGATCGGCGAGTCCCAGCAGCGGTACGAGCAGGCGGCCGCGTTCGCGGACGACTCGGCCGCCGCATCGATGTTCCGGCAGGCCGCGGCGGTGGCCGGATGCCGGATGCGTGGTGACGACATGTACCGCCTGAACCGGGCGGCCGCGGACGCGGCGCAGCGAGCCGGGGACACCGCAGGCGCCGCCGCCGACCTCGCGACCGCCGCCACGAACGCCTACCGGTTTGCGAGCAAGTTCGCTCGGACCCTGCCGCAGGCGGAGGCGATCGCGCTCATCGCCGAGGCGCGGGAGCTGGCGGGCGATGACCCGGCAGCGAAGGCAGCGGTGGCGCTTGCCGAGGCCGGGAGGGGCCTCACCGAGGCGTTCGGTGCCGCCGAGGGCTCATCCGACGATGCCGTACCCGAGACGATCGCCCGCGCCGAAAAGGCGGTCGAACTCGCTCACCGCACGGGCGACCCGCTCGCCGAGTCCGCCGCGCTCGACACGCTCACCGGCGCCCAGAGCTGGGCCGGTGACCCGTTCGCCGCCGCGGCCACGGCCAGGCGCCGGATCACGCTGCTCGCGTCCGCGCCGCCCACCCCGACCGGCACCCACGAGCTGATCGAAGCGCTCGGTGAGGCCACCGAGGCCGGACTGGGCGTGGGCGACCTGCCCGGTGCTCGCCGGTGGGCGCGGCAACTCGCGGATCACCCGATGCTGGCCGAGGTCGGCCATCGTGCGACGAGCCAGCTGCTCGTGGCCGACGCGTTGGCGGGCAATGTCGACGAGGTGCTGGCCCGCAGCGCCCGGTTCCACGAGGCGTGGCAGCGGTCCGGCAGACCCACCGGGTCGGTTCTCGGTGCGGCGGTGGCCGGGGTGGGGATGATTCACGGCCTCCGCGACGACCACGATGCGCGGCGCGAATGGGCCGCGGTCATGGATCAGCTCGACATCCCGGCGGAACATGCCTACGGCTACCGGGCGGTCTACGACTCGATGCTGTTGCTGCACAACGGAGATGCGGGCGGGGCGCTGGAACGGATGGCGCATGAGCCCGGCGAGGTGTGGAGATGGGTCACGTGGGTCTGGCTGCACTGGTACGTGGCGCTGCGCGCCGAGGCCGCCGTGCTCGCAGGCAACCCCGATGCCGCCGACCGCCTGGCCGAGGCCAGGACCATCGTGGCGGGGAACCCCGTCGCCGGTGCCATCGTGGAGCGGGCCGGAGCGCTGCTGGTTGAGGACCGGGGGCGGCTGCTCGCCGCCGCGGATGCGTTCGACGCCGCAGGTTGCCGCTACCAGGCGGCGCGGACCAGGGTGCTGGCCGGCGGCGACCATGCGGCAGGCGCCGCCGCCGCGCTCGCCGATCTCGGACTCGCCCCGATGGCAACGCCCCGGCGGTCGTGACGAGGCGGGTCTGCCTCGGTCAGGAACCGCCGGCCGAGGCGAGGGTGCCGACGCCGAGGGCGGCGAGGATGCCTGCGCTGACGGCCTCCAGCCGCTCGGTGACCTTTGGCCTGCGCAGCAGCGCGACCAGGCGCGACGCGGCGACCGCGAACGCGCCCATCACCACAAGCGCCACGACGGCCTCGACCGCGCCGAGGGTCATCGCCGAGCCGAAGGTCACCTGGTCGAGGAACTGCGGGACGACGGCGAGGTAGAACAGGCCCATCTTCGGGTTCAGGGCGCACGACAGCACCCCGGCGCCGAACGCGGATCCGGTCGGGGCCGCGACCGGTCCAGTCGATGCGGGTGCTGCCGCCCGCCGCCGGAGCAGGGCGCGGACCCCGAGGTAGAGCAGGTACAGCCCGCCCGCGATCTTGACGACCCGGTAGGCGGACGCGGACTGCTCGAGCAGCGCCGCGACGCCGAGGGCCACCACCACCGCCCAGAACAGGCTGCCGATGGACACCCCGACGGCGGCCGCGACGCCAGGGCGGGTGCCGCCGATGCTGTAGCGGAGCACCAGGAACGAGTCGGGTCCCGGCAGGAGCGCGAGCAGCAGGCAGACGCCCGCGAAGCTGAGCAGGGTGGCGGCGGTCATGGCGAAAGGAGACCGCAGATCAGGATGCGAATCAAATCGGCGTCGCCGGGCGCAGCGCCGCGAAGTCCGCGCCGGTCATCTCGACGGACAGCTCCCACAGTTCCCGAGCCAGCTGCGGGTCCCGCGCGCTCTCGGTGCGCCCGCACCGGGTCACGGGCCCGCGCATGCCGCGCAGGCCCCCCGGGCCCAGGTAGTCGCCGTTGTCGACGTCGGGCATCGTCGCGCCGTAGAGCTGGCTCAGCGCGCCGTCGGCCTCGCTGTTGACGACGATCCGCATGCCCAGCCGGGTGAGCGACGCGAGTCCGGGTATCGGCGGCAGCATCGAGTCGAAGAGGTTGGTCGCGGCCACACCGGGGTGCGCGCCGATCGAGATCAGCGGGCCGCCCGCGGCCGCGGCCCGCCGGGCGAGTTCGGCGCTGAAGATCAGGTTGGCGAGCTTGGACTGCCGGTACGCGGCCATGCGGTCGTAGGGGCGTCGTTCGAAATTCGGGTCGTCGAGGTCGATGGTCCCGCCGAAATGCGCGATGCTCGCCAGGGTGACCACCCGCGGCGCCTCGGCCCGCAGGAGCAGCGGCAACATCGCGTCGGTCAGCGCGAAATGGCCGAGATGGTTGGTGCCGAACTGGGTCTCGAATCCGTCGGCCGTCGTGCCCTTCGGGATCGCCATCACCCCGGCGTTGTTGATGAGCACGTCGACGGACTCCACCGCTGTCGCGGTCTCGGCGGCCGCCGCCCGCACCGAGGCCAGGTCCGCCAGGTCGAGCCGGACCAGCGCGTGTTCGGCGGCGGATCCGGCGGCGCGGCCCGCCGCGCGGACCGATTCCAGCGCGCTCGCGGCGCGCTCGAGGTCGCGGCAGGCCAGCACCACCCGGGCGCCCGCGCCTGCGAGCGCGGTGACGGCCTGCAACCCGAGGCCGTTGTTCGCGCCGGTGACCATGATCGTCCGGCCGCGCTGATCGGGCAGGTCCGCGACGCCGAACCGCGGCTTCACGAGCGGTCGCCGGGCCGCGCGCCCGGCCTCGATGACCGGGCCGGGGTCCGGTCGGCGGGATGCGGGCGGCTCGGATGCGGGCATGGCTACTCCAGACGTTGCGGCGTGGTCGTGGCGTGCCCGACCCTACGGCCGACCGCGCCACAACGCCCGGAGATCGCTCAGCCGCGACCGAGTCGCTCGTCCGCGGCCGCGTGTGCGGCCGCCAACGGCGTGATACCCGCGCGCTCGGCACGGTCGAACAGCTCGCCGAGGGTGCTGCCGATGAGGTTCACCCGGGCCAGGACCTCGTCATAGCCCCGGTTCTCGCCGTCGGCAAGGATCGCGAACAGGGCGCCGCCCGCATTGGCGACGAAGTCGGGTGCCCACAGGATCCCCCTGCCGGCCAGGCGGTCCGCGCCGTCCGGGCGTGCGAGCTGGTTGTTCGCCGGGCCCACGACCGCGCGGCAGTCGAGGCCGTCGATCACCTCGTCGGTGAGCACCCCGCCGACGCCGGCCGGGACGAAAACGTCCGCGGGCACGGTGGCGGCGTCCTCGGGACTGACCCAGCCGGCACCGATCTCCTCGGCCAGCGCCCGCTTGCCCGCGTCGATGTCGCTGACGGTGAGGACGGCACCCTCGGAGGCGAGCCTGCGGGCGAGCCGGGAGCCGACCTGCCCGAGTCCGCTGATGGTGATCCTCAGGCCCGCGAGGCCCGAGCCGGGGAACGCACGATCGACGGTGGCGCGCAAGGCCGAGTAGACGCCGACCGCGGTGGGCTCGGCCGGTTCGCCGATCCCGCCCGCGGCGGTGGGCAGGCCGAAGACGTGCGCGGTCCGTTCCCGAACAATCTGCATGTCGGCCGCGCTGGTACCGACGTCCTCTGCGGTCCGGTATCGCCCGCCCAGATCGTCCACGATGTCGGCGAGGTCGAGCATCGCCGCGCGGCGGCGGTCCCCGTCGAGGACCTCGCCCGGCGCCAGGGCGATCACGGACTTGCCACCGCCGGTGTCCAGACCCGCGACCGCACATTTGAGGGTCATCGCGGCGGACAACCGGAGTGCGTCCTCCATCCCGGACTGCCAGTCCGGGTACTGCCACACCCGGCAGCCACCGAGCGCGGGTCCCAGCCGGGTGGAGTGCACGGCGACGGTGATCGGGAGGCCCGAGCGCGGTCCGCATTCGAGGGCGACGTGTTCGTGGTCGAAGCCGCTGTGCGAGGTGCGGGTGACGGGTCGGGCTTCCAGGGTGGTCATCGTTGACGTCCTTCCGATAGCTGGGCTGGGTGGCGCTCAGGGCAGTGTCGATATGCGCTGTGTGTCGCTACTACAGTCGATATGGCTGGCAGAACAGTCAATAGTGGGATCTCTGGCTGATCGGAGTGATCAGTAGGCGTGGGTGACCTGGGTCACCGATGTGACGTAGCGCTCAGTTGTCCGCCGATCGGAGGACCCGAGGTTCCCCCGGCTGACCCGCCGATCGGTGGACAGACACGAGCGGCGCCCCCGGCGAGAGTTGATTGCGTACCCGAACCCAGGAAAGGGAATCGCATGACGACAACACAGGCGCCGCCGCAGATCCGGCGGGTTCTGTTCATCGGGACCCCGGCGGCCTTCGTCGAGACCGAGCGGTGGCTCAGGCAGCACGGTCTGGAGTCCACGCGGGCGCTCGGCGACGACCTTCTCGGTGCGATCGCCACCGAGGACGTGCTCGACGGGATCTGCTCGGCCGCCGATGCGGCGGCGGTGCAGCACGTGCGCGCGCTGGGGGTGCCTTGCGTCCGCGTTGAGCCCTTCGCGCCGGTGATGCTCCTGGCCGCCTGTTAGGTCTCGATCGGAGCAAAAAGGCTGAACAGCAAGTCATTTCAATTCGAGTGAGACAGGCCATCGGGCGCCGGGGACCGGCTCGCGGAACACGCGAGCCGGTCTCTGCTGTTGACAACCCGCGACCCGGCCTGCCATTCTCGCCGTAGGTCATGAGTGCCAGCAGATAGCCCCGGCTTGCTGGCCGGCAACCCTCCACCGCGGTGGGGTGCCCCGGGTGACGACCTGGCTGCGGTCCAACACCGGACCCGGCAAGCGCGGGCTCGTTGTCTTCCACAAGCACACGGGTCCCTGACCGAGGGATGTCTGATGACTGCTGTTCTCACCGCCACCGCCACCGCCGTTCGCTCCGACGAGCGCTGCGCCGCCGACCGTCCGTTCGCCGAGGTCTCCGGGGCCGACCTGACCGTCCCGCTGGCAGACGGCGGGACCTGCACCTACGCGAACTTCGACTACGCGGCCAGCGCGCCTGCCCTGGCGCAGGTCACCGCGCGGGTGCAGGAGCTGCTGCCGTACTACGCCAGCGTGCACCGGGGGGCCGGGTACGCCTCGCAGGTGTCCACCGCCAGCTACGAAGGGGCCCGTGACGTGGTCGCCGGGTTCGTCGGGGCCCGGTCGGACGACGTGGTGGTGTTCACCAGGAACACCACCGACTCGCTGAACCTGCTGGCCGGCTGCGTGCCGGGCGACACCGTTGTCCTCGACATCGAGCACCACGCAAATCTGTTGCCCTGGAAGAAGAACGGCACGCGGATCGTCCGGTCCGCGGACACCGTCGCCGAGACGGTGGAGCGGATCGTCGCCGAACTGTGCAGCAAGCCGGCAGCGCTGCTCGCCGTCACCGGCGCCTCCAACGTCACCGGCGAGGTGCTGCCGATCGCCCGGCTCGCCGAGGTCGCGCACGCCTGCGGGGCGCGGATACTCGTCGACGGCGCCCAGTTGCTGCCGCACCGGCGGGTGGACATCGCCGCGCTCGGCGTCGACTACCTGGCCTTCTCCGGTCACAAGCTGTACGCGCCGTTCGGGGCGGGCGCGCTCATCGGCAGGCGGGACTGGCTGGATGCCGCCGAGCCGTACCTGGTCGGCGGCGGCGCCACCCGCGACGTCTCGGCGGCAGGCGTCGACTGGGCGCAGGCCCCGCAGCGTCACGAGGCCGGCACCCCCAACGTGCTCGGCGTCGCGGCGTTGGCCGCGGCCTGCACGGCGCTTGCCGGCCTCGACGCGGAGGCGTCCGAGCTGCACGAGCGTGCCCTCTGCGCTCGGCTCGTCGACGGGCTGCGCGGCATCGACGGCGTCGAGCTGCTCCGGATCTGGTCCGACTCCCCGGATTCGGTCGGCATCGTCACCTTTGCCGTCGACGGATGCGCGCCCCGCGAGGTGGCGAGCTACCTGTCGGACCTGCACGGCATCGGGGTGCGCGACGGCCGGTTCTGCGCGCACCCGCTGCTGTCCCGGCTGGGCAGGCCGGACGGCGCGGTTCGGGCGAGCCTCGGCCTCGGCAGCCACGCCGCCGATGTGGACCGGCTGGTCGCGGCGCTGCGGGAACTGGTGGACGGTCGCCGCCGCGCGACGGGCCTTGCCGGGTAAGCTCGCGCCATGGCACCCGTGACGACCCTGGCGACTGACGCCCGGTGGTGCCGTCGGCATGTGGATCTCTGCCGTACCGCGTCGGGCATGTGTCTGGGCTGAGCTCGTCCCCGGCTCATCAGCTCGCACGCATCTCTCGAGGAGACCCATGTCCATCGATTCTTCTTTCCATACCCGGCCGCTGCACGTCGCGGTCGAACTGTCCGGCGCCGGTCACCACCCGGCGTCCGCGGCGCACACCGACTTCCGGATCCCGCTCGGGCTCACCGACTACTGGGTGGACCTGACCGCACCCGCGGACCCCGACGCGCAGCTCGACCTGGCCGCGGTTCCCGGCACCGTCGTCCGCATCCGAGCGCACGACCTCCGCGGGGCGCAGCAACAGCGTGACCGGATCCGGGCGGACACCGCGGCCGATGGCCGGGACCCGGACTCGGTCACCGTACTGCTCGACGTCGAGGTGCTCCTCGGCGATGATTCGCGTTCCGCGCGAAGGGAACTGGCCCTGCTCGACGGTGGGCTCCGGGGTATCAGGGTGCCCGATTCGATCTCCTACGTCGGGACGGCATCGGGTCTGGCCGGGCTCATCGCCGACATCCGCGCGGCGGGGGTCGCCGACGGGGTGACCCTGCTGCCGCTGGTTCTGCCCCGCGTGCTCGACCGCGTGGTGGACGACGTGCTGCCACTGCTGCACGAGCGCGGCCTCACCCGCCCGTCGGCGACGCTCGGCGAGGTGCTCGGGCAGTTCGGGTTGACTTCCGGCAGAAGCATTCTCGCGTCATAGCGGGCTACAAACGGCGGGAGCCATCGTCCGGTCACACCGGTCGATGGCTCCCGCCGTTTGTGGACATTCAGGCCGCCACGGTTTCGGTGATGATGCGGACCCGGGGATCGGGGTCGAAGCGGTAGCCGGTGCCACGGACGGTGGACACCAGCCAGCCGTAACGCCCGAGCTTCATCCGGACCCGGGAGACGTGGACGTCCACGCTGCGCCCCGCCCGTTCGCGCTCGCCGAGGGTGCCGCTCAGCTCGAGCAGTCGACGCCTCGACACCACCACCCGCGGTCGTCGGGCCAGGTGGGAGAGGATCTCGAACTCGGTGTGGCTCAACGAGACCGGCTCGCCGCGGGTGAACACCTGCCGGGCCGGGAGGTCGATGACGAGCGGTGCGTCGATGTCCGCTGCCTTCGGCGGAGCGGCGACGGCCGCCGGTGCGGCGTCCATCCGGGCCCGGGTGCTGACGCCGGGGAGGAGCTCCTGCGCGGTCGCACGGAGGGCGTTCGCGAGGGCGACCAGCTGCTGCCGGTCGGTGGATCCGGTGTTGCTGAATTGCAGGGTGAGGATCAGATCGGGATTCGAATCCCGCTGTCCCAATGCGGAATCAACCATGAGTAACTCCCAGTTTCGATTGTGTTGGTGTGCGCCGGTCGTGGTCAACGACAGCTGCGACACTCACTCCGAACGGGGGAGATGAAGGTGGAGGTGGGCATGGTGATGTTCGCCGCCGGGATCATTCGCCGAGCGGGGTCGGGCGGAAGTACCGGCCGTCGTGGTACAGCAGGGGAGCTGCAGCTGCCTCCGCGTCGTCCTCGTCGTGCACGCGCGTGACCAGCCCGATCACCAGCGTGTGGTCGCCGATCGGGATGAGCTGGTGGACGGTGGTGCGCAACCAGATCGGTGTGCCGTGCAGCACCGGCTCGCCGGTTTCGAGACGCTTCCACAGCGATTCGTCCGCGAAGCGCTGGTCCGCGCTGCGCGAGAAGCGCTGGGCGAGGTGCTGCTGGTGTTCGCCGAGCAGGTGGATCACCAGCGAGTCCGCTGCGTGCAGCGCCTTGATGCTCGAGGAGTTGTGCGCGATGTTGAACGAGACCAGGGGCGGGTCCAGTGAGATCGACGCGAAGGAAGTGGCGGTGAAGCCGACCGGGCCCGCCCCGGCGTCGAGCGTGACGATGGTGACGCCCGCGGGGTAGCGGCGCATCGCCGCCCGGTACTGGTCGGCGGTGATGCCTATCGGGTCCTCGGGGGTGGCTGCCTCGGGCAGGTTCTCGAGTGGCTGTGACAACGGATTCTCCGGATCTTCGGCTGCGCTAGATGCACGCACCAGCGGTGCGTGCGACGAGTCGGATCAGCGCGGACACCGGCTCGCGGAGGTGCGGCACAGGTCGACGTGTCGTCGGCTCCACACTCCGTCAGTCACTTCGCCTCCAGGGATCTGTTCCGCCCACTATAGGACCCGGGTCAGTCGACGTCGATGGCCAGCCCGGCCGTGATGCGGAGCAGTTCGGAGAAGGTGGTGCGGAACACGGTCGCGGGATGGCCCGCCGCCGCCCACAGCTCGGGGTACTGCGCGAGCGCGGCGTCCACGTAGGTGGGCAGATTCGTCGGGTGCCCCACGGGGGCGACGCCGCCGATCGGCTGGCCCGTCACCTCCCTGACCGTGTCGGCGGGTGCCCGGGTCAGGGTGCCCTCGAGGCGTTTGCCGGTGTGCTCGATGTCGACCTTGTGTGCGCCCGAGACCAGCAGGAGGATCGGGTCGTCGTCGAGCAGGAACACCAGCGACTTCGTGATCGCGCCGACGTCGACGCCCAGCGCGGCGGCGGCTGCCTCTGCGGTGTGGGTCGACTCGTCCTGGGTGACCACCACGCCGTGATGGCCACGGGAGATCAGGACGCGCGCGACGTGGGCGGCGTTCGGGTGCAGGAGCCTGGCCATGCCCCACAGTAGGTCCGGCGCGGCGGCCGCGCACGGCATCCGGGGCGACGTGTCGCGGCGGTCACGGCGTCGCGGCCGCGCGCCTGGTGTCCCTTGCGGCGAAGCCGAGCATGAGGGCGACGCCCACGACGGTGTAGATGGCGAGCGTGACGATTGGCTGGCCGACTCCGGTGCCCTGGAAGTAGACGATCGACCGCACGCCCTCGGTGCCTGCCCCCGGGGTGATCCAGCGCCCGATGGCGGCGTAGAAGCCCGGCAGCACGTTGGAACCGAAAGCGCCTCCCGCGCTCGGGTTCCCGAGCACGACGAAGATCAGGATCGCCAGCGGCACCGCCAGGATCCCGACGGCCGCCCGCAGCCCCATGGTGAAGATGCCCGTCGCGAAGACCACGCCCGCGCCCAGCAGTGAGAGCGGCAGCAGGTGGCCGGTGAAGGTGCCGAGCAGGTGAGTGGTGATGAGCGCGCCGAGGAAGCCGGAGACCGCTGCGTACCCGGCCATGATCGCGATGTGCCTGCCCGCCTCCCTCATGGTGCTCGGTGCGCCGATGAGCAGTCCGATGGCGGCGGCGAGCAGGTAGCCGCCCACCACCCAGCCGAGCGAGAGGTAGAAGCCGGACAGGCCGCGGTTGTCGTGCACCGCGACCGGCACCTCGTCGCGGACGACGAATGTGCGGTGCTTGGCGGTGTCGACCTCGGCGAAGATGCCCTCGAGCGCGGTCGCCGCCGAGCTGCCCGCGGCGTTGGCGGTGATGAGGGTGTCGGTTCCGGTGGGGCTGATGACGTAGGCGCCCATGATCTCGCGGTCCCGGATCATCGAGCGCGCCTCGTAGGTGTTCGCCCCCGTGCGCGCCTCGACCGGGTGGCCGTCGATCCGATTGAGCTCGTCGGTGACCTGCTGGCCGATGCCGTCGGGCAGTCCGGGCTCGGTGATAACCGCGATCGGGATGTCGCGCGGGGTCGGCTGGTGGAACGCGGCCACGTAGCTGGTGATGAAGCCGAGCTGCAGCAGCAGCACGCCCAGGACCACCGCGACCATGATCTGCCGCGGGCTGTAGCGGTCGGTCGGGCTGGTGGACCGGTGCGGTTCGGTGGTGGTGGTCGTCATGGCTTCCTTGCTCTCGCGGCGCATCCTTGCCGATACTCTCGGTATTGAATACCGTAGGTATCGTGAACGAGGTAGGTCAAGGGAGAGCTGCGTCACCGCCGGGTCCGCTCGCCCGGCCAGGACGCGACGTGGTGCGCCAACGGCTGATCGACGCGGCCGCCGAGGAGTTCGTCGAGAACGGCTTCGCCGCGGCCACGCTGGCGGACATCGCCCGCAGGGCCGGGTTCACCAAGGGCGCGGTGTACTCGAACTTCGATTCCAAGCAGGACCTGTTCGCGGAGCTGTTCGCGCAGCGGTCCCTCGAGCTGGCCGGGCGGGTGCTCGCGGAGATCGCGGGGCTCAGTCCCACCGCCGCCGCGGGTCGCGGCGGTGAGACGATCAGCTCCTGGCTGGTCGCCGACCCCGGCTGGGCGTTGCTCGTGCTCGAGTTCGGCCTGCAGGCCGCCAGGGACCCGAAGATCGCGCAGGCCTACCTGCGCGAGCGGCGGCACCTGCGCGGCCAGCTCGAGGAACTCATCGCCGAGCGCGCATCGGATTGGGGCGTCGGGCGGCGCCTCGACGCCCGCAACACCGCGATCACGCTGATGGCGTTGATCTCCGGGTTGATGCTCGAGCACGCGGTCGACCCCGAGCAGGTCGACCGGCGTGCCGTTCAGACGGCCGTGTCCGAGCTGTTCGCCGGGGCGATCGCGAGCGCCACCCGCGGTTGAGCAGGCCCCTCGCGAGGGCGCGGTGCCCGCGCGTCAGTAGTCGAGGTAGCCGCCCTCCGGGCCGAGCATTCGCTCGATCCGGCTCCGGTTGATCTTTGCGAGCTCGCCGAGCATGGTCTTGAGTTCGGTGTCGGGGGAGTTGCCCAGCCGGTGGGTGAGGTCATCGAGCAGGTCCGTGGCATCGCGACCGGCGGCGCACCAGAGGTAGACGTGCCCGAACTTCTCCTCGTAGCGGGTGGTGGCCTCCAGCACCGCGGACATGGTGGCCTCGTCGGGTGCCCAGACCGCGCACTGCTCCTGACTCGAGGCCGTGGTCTGGGCCCGGCGGGCGATCCCGGGGTGACACTCCAGCGCGCGGTCGATGTCCGCCTCGGACAGCTCGAACAGCTCGGAGTCCGCCGCGGTGAGCAGCTCGAGGTGTGATCCGTACGGCCTGCCTGCAGCGACATGCCGGGCCCAGGTCGCCGAGCAGCAACACTCGAACAGCGCGTGCACCGCGCCCCGCTCGGACAGCGCATTGAACCTGTCGAGTCCGATCCCCTGATGCATCAACATGGCATCTCCGATCTCGCCCGGCTCCTGAAAGCCGATTCTGCGCCTCAGTCTGACCCCGGAAAAGACCTCGCGGGTGGAGTTTGCGCAGCCTTAACGTGCGCCGCCGGGGATTGTTACTCTTGAGTAATGACCGAGCAGACCTGGAATGCCTTCACCGTCGAGCGCAAGGACCGCGTCGCGCAGGTGACCCTCATCGGGCCCGGCAAGGGCAACGCGCAGGGTCCCGACTTCTGGCGCGAGCTGCCGCTGATCTTCGCCGAGCTGGACGCCGACCCCGAGGTGCGGGCGGTGGTCCTCGCCGGAGCGGGCAAGCACTTCTCCTTCGGCCTCGACCTCGCGGCCATGGCTCCGATGATGGCGCCGGTCCTCGGGGACAAGGCGCAGGCCGCACCGCGGACCGCCTTCCACGAGAACATCAAGCAGATGCAGCGCTCGATCAACGCCGTGGCGGACTGCCGCAAGCCGGTCGTCGCGGCCATCCAGGGCTGGTGCATCGGTGGCGCCGTCGACCTCGTGACCGCGGCCGACATCCGTTACGCCAGCGCGGACGCGAAGTTCAGCATTCGCGAGGTGAAGGTCGCGATCGTCGCGGACATGGGCACCCTCGCCCGCCTGCCCGCGATCATCGGCGACGGACACCTGCGCGAACTCGCGCTCACCGGCAAGGACATCGACGCGGCGCGGGCCGAGAAGATCGGCCTGGTCAACGACGTGTTCGCCGATGCCGAGGCCGTCCTGGCGGCCGCACACGCCACCGCAGCCGAGATCGCCGCGAACCCGCCGCTGGTGGTGCACGGCATCAAGGACGTGCTCGATCACCGCCGTTCGGCAGGCGTGGACGACAGCCTGCGGTACGTGGCGGCCTGGAACGCGGCATTCCTCGCCTCCGAGGACATCGGTGAGGCCATGGCCGCGGTGTTCCAGAAGCGCACCCCGGACTTCCAGGGTCGCTGACCTCCCTTTCCTCCGATGGTGGGAACCCTCGTCCGGCCGAACCGGACGGGGGTTCTCGTCATTCGCCGCTTGCCCAACGGCGTGCCCCCGTCACATACTTGCGGCCGGAAACTAGTTGAGTGACGCAAGCATTGGGGCGCGGGATGCGAGACGAGATCGAGCCGTACGCCGACGAGATCGGCAATTACCTGGTTCGGCTGCAGCGGGTGCGGGACCGGACCATCGCGCACGCCAAGTCAACCGACGGGATCGACCCGGCGGCCTATGCGTGCCTGTTCCGCCTGCTCAAGGACGGCCCGATGCGGTCAGGCGCGCTCGCGGAATCGATGTACACCGACCCGTCGACCGTCAGTCGCCAGGTGGCGCAACTCGTCGAACGCGGGCACGTGCAGCGCCAGGCCGACCCGACCGACGGCAGGGCGAGCGTGCTCGCCGTCACCGAGTCCGGACGGGCCGCCGCGGGCCGGATCCGCGCCCTGCGCAACGAGCGGCTCGGGATGATGCTCGGCGACTGGTCCATCGAGGACCTGCAGGACTTCGCGCGCCTGATGGACCGGTTTGTGACGGACTACGAGCGGATGCGCCCGCTGTTCACGCCGGAGCGGAGCCTGCCGAGCGACAGTGTCGCTGAGCGGAGCCTGCCGAGCGACAGTGAGCCGGAGCAGGGTGTCCGATGACCAAGTCGCCCGAACACACCGCCCCGGCCCCCGCACCCGTCGCCGGAGAGTTCAGCCACCGCGAGATCCTGGTCATCCTGAGCGGACTGATGCTGGGCATGTTCCTGGCCTCGCTCGACCAGACCATCGTCTCGACGGCGATCCGGACGATCGCCGACGACCTGCAGGGGTACGCGCTGCAGGCGTGGGTGACCACCGCGTACCTGATCACCGCGACGCTCTCGACCCCGCTGTACGGCAAGTTGTCCGACATGTACGGCCGCAAGCCGTTCTTCATGGCCGCGATCGTCATCTTCGTGCTCGGGTCGCTGCTGTGCACCCTCGCCCAGTCGATGTACGCGCTGGCGGCGTTCCGCGCCTTCCAGGGCCTCGGCGCGGGCGGGCTGATGTCGCTGGCGCTCGCCATCCTCGGTGACATCGTCGGCCCCCGCGAACGCGCCAAGTATCAGGGCTATTTCCTCGCCGTCTTCGGCACGTCCAGCGTGCTGGGCCCGGTGCTCGGCGGGCTGCTGGCCGGCCAGGAGACGATCCTCGGAATCGACGGTTGGCGTTGGGTCTTCCTGGTCAACGTCCCGATCGGGGTGTTCGCGCTGGCGGTGGTCTCGAAGGTGCTGCACCTGCCGAAGGTCCGCCGTCCAGGGGTGCGGATCGACTGGTGGGGTGCGCTCGTCCTCGCGATCGGCATCGTCCCGCTGCTGGTGGTCGCCGAGCAGGGTCGCGAATGGGGCTGGGGCAGTTCCCTTTCCATCGCCTGTTACGTCATCGGCGTGCTCGGCGTGCTCGGGTTCATTCTCGTGGAACGGGGGATGCGCGACGCCGCGCTGATCCCGCTTCGGATGTTCCGCAACTCCACCTTCGCGATGGGCGTGGTCATCTCGATCGTCGTCGGGGCCGCGATGTTCGGCGGCATCACGCTGCTGCCGCAGTACCTGCAGGTGGTTCGCGGGTCGAGCCCCACGTTGGCGGGCATGCAGATGCTGCCGATGGTGCTCGGGCTGATGGCGGGTTCGATCATCTCGGGTCAGCGGATCTCCAAGACGGGGCACTACCGGGCGTACCCGCTGATCGGTGCCTCGCTGCTCACCCTCGGCATGTTCCTGCTGCACTTCGTGCACGCGGATTCGCCGCTGCCACTGGTCATGGTCTTCATGGCGATCACCGGCTTCGGTCTTGGCAACCTGATGCAGCCGTTGACGTTGGCGATCCAGAACGCGTTGCCCCCGCAGGACATGGGGGTGTCGACGGCGGCCGCGACCTTCTTCCGGCAGATCGGCGGCACCCTCGGCGTCGCGGTGTTCCTGTCGATCCTGTTCTCGCAGCTGACCCCGAACATCAGCGACGAGCTGCGTTCGGCCGCAAAGGATCCGGCCTTTCAGCAGGCGGTCGTGGAGGGACTGCACAGCTCGAACCCGGCCGATGCCGCGCTGTCGACCGGGCTGGCGAGCCAGGACGTCACCTCGGCCGGTCGGGTCCTCGAGGACAGCTCGATCATCCAGCAGCTGAGCCCGGCGCTGGCCCAGCCGTTCAAGGTCGGGTTCTCCGAGTCGATGTCGACGGTGTTCCTGTCGGTGACCGGTGTCGCGCTGGTCGGGCTGGTGCTGGTCTTCTTCTGGAAGGAGGTCCCGCTGCGCATGGCAGGGGGATTGGCGGCCTCGGCGGCGGCTCGGAAGGAACCCGGCGAAGGTGAGGAGCAGTAGGGCTTGAACCGCACAGTGTGGGATTCCGATCGGTATCCGACCGGAATCCCACACTTTCAGCGGTGTGCGAGCCCGACCGTCACCACGTGACGGCGTATCCGGTGCCGACCTCGTTCGCAGCCACCAGATCCGTGCTGTCGGGGTCGTAGGTCCCGCCGTTGATGACGTGGACCGTGATCCCGTCTTCCGTGCCACCGGTCGTGGCCCCGGGGGCGAGGGTCACCGGGCCGCCGGGGACGAAGGGCCCCGCGGACCCGAGGAACTGGAAGGTCGACACCTGCATGTTGGCGACGGCGAATCCAGTGGGGTTGTCGAGCGTGTAGTCGAATTTCCCTGCTCCGTTGACGGTGACGCCTGCCGCGGATCCGCCGTCATTGCCGGAGTTCCAGGTGAACGGGGCCGCGGAGGCGAGGCCCGGCACGCCGACCGCTGCGGCGGCGCCGATCGCCAGGATGGCGGCTGGGCGTGCGAATTTCGTGAGGCTGGACATGACGATTCCTTTCGGGATCGGACGGTCCACGCGAAAGATGTAATGGGCCATCCGCATTCGGGGTACTCCGCCGAAGCGGAATGGTTTCTTCGGACACGTCAACTGTCGTCCGAAAGCGAATGGGATTCCATCCCCACTGGGGAGGAAGGCCGTCACACCGAGGGCGAATGCTCGATCGCCGCACGACGGGGTGCGCGCTCAGACTCGGCGCATCACCGAGACCACCTTGCCCAGCACCACGGCCTCGTCGCCGTCGATGACCTCGAAGGCAGGGTTACGGGGTTCGAGGTAGATGTGCCCGTTCCGGCGCCGGTAGACCTTGACGGTGGCCTCGCCGTCGATCATCGCGGCGACGATCTGACCCGAATGTGCCTCGTGCTGTTGCCGAACCACCACGATGTCGCCGTCGAGGATCGCGGCATCGACCATCGAATCGCCGCGCACCCGCAGGCCGAACACCGTGCCGGACCCGACCAGTTCGCGCGGCACGGTCAGCATGTCGTCGGCGTGCTCCTCGGCGAGGATCGGGGTGCCTGCCGCGATGTCACCGACCACGGGCACCTGCACCGAGCCCTTCGTCGATTCCCGCGTTGCGGATCCCCGGAGGAACAGACGCACGTCGATCGGCCGCGACACCGAGTCGCCGCGCCGCAGAAAGCCGTTCTCCTCCAGGCTCTTCAGGTGCTTCGATACCGTCGACGGGGACCGTAGGCCCACCGCGTCCCCGATCTGCCGGGTGCTCGGCGAGTACCCCTTCTCGACCACGAAGTCTCGAATGACAGCCAGAATTCGCTGCTGGCGGGGAGGCAGGGTCGAGGTGTCGAGGTAGTCGAGATCGTCGTATCCGGTCACCCGGCGATGGTAGTGGTGACCGACGACATCCGGTTGTCCAGGTTTCGGCCCGCGGCCGGACCGGAGCCGGCCATGCCCCCAGGATGCACGCAATGGTGGGGTCTCGGAGCGAGACCCCACCTTCGTCGGAACGGATACTAGAGGGCGACAGTCGTGGACGCGTCGACTCTGTCCTTGGCGACCTTCGGGTTGCTGTCCATCTCGACAGTGAACGTGTAGTCACCCTTCGCGGGTTCGTCGATGAGGAAGATCAACCATTCGCCCTCGATGGACGAGCCCTTGCTGAGCAGTTCGCTGTGAAACGTGCTGCGCTTGTCGGCGGTTGCACGGTTGCCCTTGGGGGAAGACACCGAGAAGTGCTCGGGGTACACGTTGTATCCGTACGAGACATCAGGACTGGAGGCCATCGACACCTCGACCCACAGTTCGTACTTCCCCTTCTCCCCGGGCTGATAGCTCGGCCACAGGAACGCCTTTGTCAGGGTGACCGCAACCTTGTCGCCGATCGTCTGTCCGACCGTGATGCCCTTCGGCTCGATGCTCTCGACCTTCGCGTCCTCGGCGAGCGGAATCTTGGTCAGATTTCCGTCGGCCTCGCCGTAGACCAGGACGACATTGTCGAGGACCTCGTCGACATCGCCCTCGGTGCTGCCGAGCGAGGCCGTCGCGGCACCCTTTCCCTTCCCGAAACCGGCGATCTTCTTGTTGTCGAAGCCGAGATCGATGACCTCGCCGCCGTTGACCTCGAGGTAGGCCTTGTCCGGCGGCGTGAGGGCCTCGCCGACCAGGTTCTCGTAACTCAGTTCGAGGTCGAGTTCGGTCGCCCCGCCGTTGACCTCTGTCGCCACTTCGTCGACGGTGATCGCGAATCCGCCGTACCAGCCGGTCTTGTCGATCTTGCGGCCAACCGAAGCGGAATCCGAATCCGCAGCAGAGGCGGCCGAGGACGTTGTCGGGGACGCGGAGGGCGAGGGTTTCGCCGATGCGAGCGTGGGGGTGGCGAGCAGTGCTGCCGCCCCGATGGCGATCATCGCCACCGGCCGGGCGATCTTGTCGAGAGTGGACATGTGCAATTCCTGTTCGAGGGAGGGAGGGAGCGGAGTGGACTGCACAAAATTCTCGTCCTCGGGCCCAACGGAATTCGTCCCCAAAAGGGGTGGTCGAGGTGCCCACAAGGGGTGGGAACCCGTCCGGCAATACAAAAGAGTGTGGGACCCCACCCGGTTCGGGTGAGATCCCACATTCGTCGTGATCACCGGCCCGCATGGCCGGTAGCAGGCTCAGTGGCCGCCGTTGGCCTTCAGCCGCTCGACCGCCTCGGTGATGACCTTCTCGGCCTCCGCGCGGCCGACCCAGTCGGCGCCGGTGACGTGCTTGTTCGGCTCGAGATCCTTGTAGTGCACGAAGAAGTGCTTGATCGCGTCCAGCTCGAACTGCGAGACGTCGGCGAGATCCTGGATGTGGTCCCAGCGCGGGTCACCCGCGGGCACGCACAGCACCTTGTCGTCGCCGCCGGCCTCGTCGACCATCTTGAACATGCCGACGGGACGGGCCTCGACGATCACGCCGGGGAAGACCGACTCGGGCAGCAGCACCATCGCGTCGAGCGGGTCGCCGTCCTCACCGAGGGTGTTCTCGATGTAGCCGTAGTCGGCGGGGTAGCCGAAGGAGGTGTAGAGGTAGCGGTCCAGCTTGACGCGGCCGGTCTCGTGATCGACCTCGTACTTGTTGCGCTGACCCTTGGGGATCTCGATGGTGACTTCGAACTCCACGCCTCTTCCTCGCTTTGTCTCGGTGGATGGTGCGGGGTCAGGGTAGCCGGTCCGGGATAATGTGGAGGAAATAGACGGACCTGCGGCGCAGCGACGTGCCGGAAAACAAACGGAGGGGTGTTGGCAAAGCTCGGATCCAAGGACCGGAAGCTCGGGTCCTTGGCGGCGCGACGGCGCAAGCGGGTCCGGCTCCTGCTGTCCGCGGGGCTGGTCCTCGTCGTCGGTGCGGGCGCGGCGGTATTCGCAGGCCAGCGATTCGACGGCGACGCATCCGCCGACGCGGCGACCACCACCATGCCGGAGCCGCCGCCGATCCTGCCCGACCCCAAGGTCGCGCCGGTTCCGACGGACGCCCCGGTGCCGAATCCCGCCGCCCTCTCCGCCGCTCTCGGAGCGGCGCTGGCCGACCCCGGTCTCGGCAACTTCACAGGCGCCGTGTCCGATGCGGCGACCGGCACCGTGCTCTGGAGTCAGCGTCCCGAGGTTCCGATGCTCCCGGCGTCGACGACCAAGATCGCCACCGCGACGGCGGCGTTGCTCGCGCTGCCCCCCGAGCATCGGGTGGCCACGCGGGTGGTGCAGGGCGCAGTGCCCGGCCAGATCGTCTTGATCGGCGGCGGCGATCCCACCCTCACCGCGCAGCAGGCGGGTAACCCCGGCTTCTTCCCTGGCGCGCCCCGCGTGGAGGATCTGGCCGCCCAGATCCGGGGCGCCGGGGCACCTGTCGACAGCATCGTGGTGGACACGAGCGCGTACGCCGGGCCGACCCTGGCGCAGGGCTGGTTCCCCGCGGACATCGGAGCCGGCTACATCGCTCCCATCGAGTCGCTGATGCTCGACGGCGGGCGGCTCAACCCGCTCGAGGACGAGTCGCCCCGCAGCGCCACCCCAGCCCTGGACACGGGCCGCGCGCTGGCCGCCGCGCTCGGCGTCGACCCCGCCAAGGTCATCCCCGGGACCGCACCGCCAGGCGCGGCGCCGCTGGCCTCCGTCGAATCCGCCCCCCTGCGTGACAGGCTCGGTCAGATGATGGGCCACTCCGACAACGTGCTCGCCGAGGGCATCGCCCGGGAGATCGCCATCGCGGTCGGGACCGAGCCCTCGTTCGCGGGCGCGGTCACCGCGATCGGCCGGACCCTCGACTCGGCGGGCTTCGACACCACCGGGATGACCCTGCACGACGCCAGCGGGATGTCCGTGGACAACCGCATCCCGGCGCGGCTGCTGGACCAGGCGCTCACCGACGCCGCGGGCGACGCCGACCCGCGACTGCGGCCGATGCTGGACTACCTGCCGGTGGCGGGGGCCACCGGGACGCTGTCCGACCGCTACGCCTCGGGCGATCGCCGCGGCGCCGGGTGGGTCAGGGCCAAGACCGGGACGCTGTCCAATGCGAGCGCGCTCGTCGGCTACGTCACCGACGTCGACAACCGGGTGCTGACCTTCGCGCTGATGTCCAATGACCGGCCGCCGGAGGTCAGTCGCCCCGCTCTCGACGCCATCGCGTCTGCCCTGCGATCCTGCGGGTGCCTGTGAGCCGCGAGGCGGCGAACTCTCCACGATCCGGCGGATTCGCCGGCGTCGTCGACTGGGACCTGGCTTCCCGAACCGGGGTGCGGCTGACCAAGCCGGGCCCGAGCACCACGAGATACTCCGCGGAGGCGGCGGTCGCGGAGCTGTCCGCTGCCTCCATCCGTGCGGAGGGCCCGGTCCGGGACGTCACCGGCCTGGCCGACGGCCTGCCCGTCCCGGAGGCGCAGGTCGTGGACCGGGCCGGCTGGGTCCGCGCCGCGGCCCGATCGATGGCCAACCTCACCGGGGACGACTCGGTCACCGACCGCGGCCTGCTCGGCGGCGTGCCCGCCGGTTTGCAGGCGGGCGCGATGCTCGCGTTCCTGTCCTCGGCGATCCTCGGCCAGTACGACCCCTTCACCGGCGAGCACGGCACGCTGCTGCTGGTGGCGCCCAACGTGGTCAGCGTCGAACGGGCGTTGAAGGTGGTGCCGAGCGACTTCCGGATGTGGGTGTGCCTGCACGAGGTCACCCATCGGGTCCAGTTCTCCTCCTCGCCCTGGCTGGCCGATTACATGCGGGACAACGTCGGGTCGATCGGGGAGGGCGGCGACGAGTCCGTCGCCGATTTGCTCGGCAGGCTCACCACGGTGCTCCGCCAGCGCCGGGGCGACGATGCCGCGCCCGAGGACCGCGGGGTGCTCGGGCTGCTGCGCGCCACCCAGACGGAGTCGCAGCGGGCGGCCCTCGACCGGTTGCTGATGCTCGGCACGCTGCTGGAGGGGCACGCGGACCACGTGATGGATGCCGTCGGGCCCGCGGTCGTCCCGTCGGTGGTCGCGATCCGGCGTGCATTCGACCGCCGCCGCGCCCGGCAGGTGAACCCGCTGCAACGGCTGGTCCGCGCGCTGCTCGGGATGGACGCCAAGATGGCCCAGTACGTGCGGGGCAAGGCCTTCGTCGACGCCGTCGTCGGCCGGGTCGGGATGGCCGAGTTCAACGCGATCTGGACCGGACCCGACACGCTGCCGCTGCTCGCCGAGATCGACGACCCCGAGAGCTGGATCGCCCGGGTCCTCGCATGAGCCGACCGCCGTTGCCCGAGGGACCGGCGTTGCTGGAGGTGCGGCACGCCGTCCGGCGCTGGGTCGCCGCGCACGGCACCGGCACGGGTGTCGCGGTGGCCCTGTCCGGTGGAGCCGACTCGCTGGCGCTGACCGCCGCCGCGGTCGCAGAGGCCGGGCCCGCGCACGCCCTCGTGGTCGACCACCGGCTGCAGGAGGGCTCGGCCGCGGTGGCAGAGCAGGCCGCCGCCCGCGCCCTGGCACTCGGCTGCGCCTCGGCGCGGGTGCTGACGGTGAGTGTCGACCGCGACGGCGGGCTGGAGGCCGCCGCCCGCCGCGCCAGGTACGAGGCGCTCGGCACCGCGCGGGCAGACCGGCCGGTCCTGCTCGGGCACACCCTCGACGATCAGGCGGAGACGGTCCTGCTCGGGCTGGCCCGTGGCTCGGGACCGCGCTCGCTCGCGGGGATGCGCGACTTCGACGCGCCCTGGGGCCGGCCGTTGCTCACGGTGCGCCGCGGCGTCACGGCCAAGGCCTGCGAGGAGCTCGAGCTCGACCCGTACCGGGATCCGCACAACCTCAGTCCCGAGTTCACTCGGGTGCGGTTGCGCTCGGAGGCGCTGCCGCTGCTCGAACAGATCCTCGGCGGCGGTGTCGCGCAGGCGCTGGCCCGCACCGCAGACCAGCTGCGCGAGGACGGCGAGGTGCTCGACGCGATCGCGGTCCGGTCGCTCGCCGACGCGGAGACCGGGGGAGGGCTGGACGTGGCCGAACTGGTCGACATCCACCCTGCTGTGCGGCGCAGGGCGCTGCGACTGTGGCTGCTCGGGAACGGTGCGAGGGACCTGACCGACCGGCAGCTGCGGGCCGCCGACGACCTGATCGGCCGGTGGCGCGGGCAGGGCGGCGTCGCGATCGGCGGGGGTCGCCCAGGAGCCAGGTTGGTGCTGTCGCGGCGGCATGGCAGGCTAACGCTCGGGCTGACAGCGATCGGCCCGGACCGGTGAATGAACAGTTCCGTCCATGACCAGGTCAGTCGAAATGAAGGGATTCGCGCCGTGTACGAAGGCGACATCGCATCGGTGTTGATTTCCGAGGAACAGATCCAGGACAAGATCGCCGAATTGGCCGGGATCATCGCCGAGCGCTATCCGGTCGGCGCACCCGAGGGCGACCTGCTGCTGGTCGGCGTCCTCAAGGGCGCGGTCTTCTTCATGACCGATCTGGCCAGGGCACTGCCGATCCCGACCCAGATGGAGTTCATGGCCGTGAGCTCCTACGGCTCGTCGACCTCCTCGTCGGGTGTCGTCCGGATCCTCAAGGACCTGGACAAGGACATCGCAGGCAGGCACGTGCTGATCGTCGAGGACATCATCGACTCCGGTCTCACGCTCTCCTGGCTGATGCGCAACCTGCGCACCCGCAATCCCGCCTCGCTCGAGGTCGTCACCCTGCTCCGCAAGCCGGACGCCATCAAGGTGGACGTGGAGGTCGCGAACGTCGGCTTCGACATCCCCGACGAGTTCGTCGTCGGCTACGGTCTCGACTACGCCGAGCGGTACCGCGACCTGCCGTACATCGGAACGCTCGAACCCACGGTCTACGGCGGCTGACAGGCCATACTCGTGGGATGTCCACGGATCTGACCGCCGCTGCCATTGCCGCGCAGGTGCGCTCCGGCGCGCTGACTCCCCGCGACGCCGTTCAGTCGGCCCTGGCCCGGATCGCCGAGCGGGATCAGGGGCTGGGTGCGTTCGTCACGGTCCGCGCCGAGCAGGCACTGGCCGAGGCCGACGCGGTCGGAGAGCGCTCCGACCTGGCCGCGCTGCCGCTGGCCGGTGTCCCGATCGCGGTCAAAGACAACGTTCCTGTGGCGGGACATCCCCTTGGCAACGGTTCGAGGGCGAGTTCACGCGAGCCCTCACCCGCGGATCATCCGGTGGTCGCGCGCCTGCGTGCGGCCGGGGCGGTCGTGGTCGGACTCACCGCGGTGCCGGAGCTGTGCCTGTGGGGGACCACCGACACCCCGGACACGGTCACCAGGAACCCGTGGAACCCCGGCCGGACGACAGGCGGTTCCTCCGGTGGTTCGGCGGCCGCGGTCGCGGCCGGGATGGTTCCCGCGGCGCACGGGGCGGATGGGATGGGCTCGATCCGGATCCCCGCCGCAGGCTGCGGTCTGGTCGGTATCAAGCCCGGACTCGGTGTGGTGCCCGCCGAACTGGGGGTCGACTCCTGGTTCGGGATGGCCGAGAACGGCCCGCTGGCGACGACGGTCGAGGACGCCGCGCTGATGCTGTCGGTGATGGCGGACCGCCCGGAGTTGGCGACCGTCGCCGAGCCCGGTCCGCTGCGGATCGCGGTGGCAACCGGTTCGCCGCTGCCGCTGGTGCGGGTCGATCCGTACTGGCGGGCGGGCGCGGAGAGCGCGGCCGCGGTGCTGGGCGGGGCGGGCCACCACCTGACGACGGCTCGGCTGCCCTATCCGAAGAACCCGCTGGTGATCTTGGCGCGCTGGATGGGGGGAGCCGCGACCGACGCGGCCGAACTCGATCCGGCGTTGTTGCAGCCGCGGACCCGCAGGCACGCCGCCGTCGGACGCGTGCTGATCCGTTTCGTCGACCCCGCGCAGGTGCGGAAGGTGGACGCCGCATTGCGCCGGGTCTTCGCCGACTCCGACGTGGTCATCACCCCGACGCTGGCCAGGTCCCCGATCGAGGCGCTGCGCTGGAGCGAGAAGTCCTGGCTGTCCAACCTCGCGGCCAACATCCGCTATGCCCCGTTCCCGTCGCTGTGGAACCTGGTCGGCTGGCCCGCGGCGAGCGTGCCGGTGGGGATCCATCCGGAGTCGGGCACCCCGCTTGGTGTGCAGATCGCCGCCCCGCCCGGTGGGGAGGCGCTGATCCTGTCGGTGGCGGCACAGCTGGAACGCCTGCGGCCGTGGGAGCGCACGGCGCCGGTCTGACGGGCGCAGTGTCAGCCAACGGTGAAGACGCGCGCCCGCGGGGATCTCGGCGACGACCGCACGGCCGCGCCGGTCAGGCGGACCGGGTCGCCGGTTCGTGCGAGACGACCCGCTCCAGCGCGCGCAGATCCTTCTCCAGCAGCCGGAACAGCCAGTACACGACGATGAAGGCGGCGATGGCCCCGACACACAGCACGCGGACGGCAACGATCACGGAGGTGATCTCGTCGGGGGACAGGAAGGTCACCCCGGCCACCCCGACCAGCGGCACCGAGGCGGCCAGCGCCAGGTAGCGGACGCTGCGCCTGCTCAGCCCGCGCAGTTTGCGGGCGTCGTCGCTGCTGGTGATCCCCAGCGGCAGCATCATCGGATAGATGCACCGCATCAGGTAGAACGTCACCAGGAAGAACGGGTACGCGACCGCGATCGCCCCGCACACGATCAGCGAGCCCATGAAATGTACGTAGGTGCTCGTGGGGATCTCGCCGGCGACGACCCGCAGCGTGATCGGGTACGCGATGCCTGCCACGGCCCACATACTGAAGATGACGAGCACCGCCCGGTCGGCCAGCAACAGGGTGTCGCTTCGGGCCTTCGCCAGGGTCTGCTTGTCATATGTCCGGCCCTTGCGCAGCCCGCGCGGCATCCGCATCGGATAGCGGCTCAGGTACACCACGACCAGGATGCCGATCGGGTACGCGATCATGTTGATCGCGGATTGGATCTGCTCGAACTTCTGCTGTGCTTCCAGCGCCAGGTTGCTGATGATCAGCGATTTGTTGTGGTGGTAGTTGTAGACGCCTGCCAGCACGTTCGGCACCAGCATCGCCACCACGGTGATCGGAACCACGAACCGCCGCAGCCGCATCCGCCAGCTCCGCGGATCGGGGTCGACGAGGTCGCGGGCACGCGGGTCGAGGCACAGTTCGAACTGCTGGGCCAGCTCCGCGCCCGTCGACCACCGGCCGCTCGGGTCCGGTGCGAGGCAGGTCAGCAGCACTCGCTTCAGTGCGGCCGGGCAGTCCGGCGGCAGTGTGGCCTGTGCCTGCGGGTCGACGCCGCGCTCGCGGATCGCCAGCATCCGTTCCAGCGACTTCTCCGACTGGCCGCCCGCCGCGGAGTCGTCGAAGGGGCGCGTGCCGGTGAGCAACTCCCACAGCATCACCCCGAGCCCGAAGATGTCGCTGCGGGTGTCGAGGTCGCTCGCCGTGCCCGGCAGGCCCGGATGGCAGGCCTCGAGCTGTTCGGGCGACATGTAGGCCAGGGATCCGCCGAAATAGGCGACGGGGCTCGCGCCCGCCACGGTGTCGCTGAAGCTGATGTTGAAGTCGGCGAGCTTCGGCACCCCGTCGGCGGTGAGCAGCACGTTCGCCGGTTTGATGTCGCGGTGCAGCACGCCGTGTTTGCCCGCGTAGTCCAGTGCCTCCGCCAGTCGCCGGCCCAGCCACGCGACGGTCTCCGGCCAGCTCAGGGAGGCGATCTCGGGCCGGACGCTGGAGTCGGCAGGCCGGATCTCGCCCTTGGCCTCGAGCGAATCGTCGATCACGTCCAACAGCAGCTGTCCGCTGCGGTCCTCCGGTGGTGTCGCCTGGACCCGCCGCAGCACCCCGAGCAGGGTGCCCCCGGGGACGTACTGCATGTAGAGCAGTTTCAGCTTGTGTTCGTCGAGCACCCGCTGGTCGAACACCCGGACGATGTAGTCGTGGTCCAGTTGGGCCAGTGTCTGCGGTTCGGTGCCGTGATCGTGGGACATCTTCACCGCGACCAGGCGCTGCATCGAGAGCTGGCGGGCGAGGAAGACCCGGGCGAACGCGCCCCGCCCCAGACCCATCAGCAGGTCGAAGTCGTCCACCCGCTGGCCTACGTCGATGTCGTCGAGCGCCGTCTCCGCGGCGGGCTTCGCGATCAGGGTGGACTTCTCGTCGCCGGGAATCGGCGATTGCTCGATCACCTGGGACTCCTCAGGAAAGTCCCGCGAGTAGTCGCTGGCCTCCACGGTGAGCCCGCTCTGGCGCCGCAGGCGGAACTCCTCGTCGATCAGCTCGGGCGGCAACGGCGCGGACTTCAGTTCGGGGAACTCCTCGCGGTACGCGGCCAGGCGCTTGGGCTTCTCGTATTCCAGCCATCGGTACCGCAGGTCGACCCTGATCATTTCGATCAACGACTCGCGCCGATCCTCCGCGCGCTCGGGGAGGTAGTCCGCGAGATTCGGGGGAGTGCCGGTCATCTCCCACTTGGCCGTGAAACGGGCGACCGGCGACTGCGCCACGACAGTCGAGTCCAGCGATGATTGCGCCGTGACCGTCGAGTCCGGCGATGATTGCGCCGTGACCGTAGGGTCCGGTGCTGGTCGAATGGTCCGTTTCGTCACGAAAACCTCGGACTGTCTCGTGCGCCTGTAACGCTCGATGTCGTGAGGGAAGCCCCTCGTCAGGATAGCGCCGCTCGGGTGGGACCGCCGAGGGTGATTGCGGGACCGGGTTCGCCCGACACCACTCGCTCGAGTGCGTGCAGGTCCTGCTCGAGCTGCCGGAACATCCAGTAGGCCGCGATGAACGCGACGATCGCGCCGAGACAGAGCACCCGGATCGGCACGACGATCGCCTCCAGATCGGCGGCGGGCAGGAACGTCGCCCCTGCGATGCCGAGCAACGGGACGGAGGCGGCGAGAGCCAGGTAGCGGGTACTGAGCCGCTCCAGCCCCCGCAGCCGCCGGGTGTCGTCCCCGCTGATGATGCCGGGCGGCAGCAGCACCGGGTACAGGCAGCGCACCATGTAGAAGGTGACCAGGAAGAACGGGTACGCCATCGCGATGGCGCCGCACACCACCGTCGAGGCGAGGAAGTGGACGTACGATCCACGCGGGACCCCGGTGGCGACCTGCATCGCGAACAGGTTCACGACGGTCGAGACCCACCACGCGCCGAAGCAGATGTCCACCATGCGGGAACCGAGCAGCAGGGTGTCGGTGCGTGCCTTGGCGAGGGTCGCCTGGTCGAAGGTGTGCCCGCGTGACAGTGCCCGGGTCACCGCGATCGGACGACGCCACATGTAGGCCAGCAATACCACCATTGCCGGGAAGACGATCGCGGTGATGAGCAGCTGGAACAGTCCGAATTGCTGGACAGCGGCGGGGGACAGCTTGCTGACGATCAGCGTGCGGTTGTGGACGTAGTTGTAGAGACCCGCGAGCAAGTTCGGGAACACGAGCCCGATGAAGATGATCGGCACCGACCACGGCCGCAGTCGCAGCCGCCAGCTACCCGGCGGCGGATCGACCAGATCACGGGCCTGTGGATCCAGGCACAGCTCGAACTGCTGCGCCAGATCCGCGCCGGATTGCCACCGGTCGCAAGGCTCGGGTGCGAGGCAGGTCAACAGCACGCGGCGCAACGTGGCCGGGCAGTCGGGTGGCAGTGCGGCCACCACGTCGGGGTCGATCCGACGGCTGCGTAGGTCCAGCATGGTGCTGAGCGAGGTGTCCGACTCGTCGGCGTCGATCGCGTCGCGGAACGGGCGCCTGCCGGTCAGCAGTTCCCACAGCAGTACGCCGAGCGCGAAGATGTCGCTGCGGGTGTCGAGGTCGGCGGCGCTCCCGATCTCTTGTGGATGCCGGGCAGCCAGTTGCTCCGGCGACATGTAGGCCAGCGAGCCGCCGAAGTACGCAGCGGGGCTGACGCCGCCGATGTGGGTACTGAAGCTGATGTTGAAGTCGGTGAGCTTGGGGACGCCCTCGGCGGTGAGCAGCACGTTCGCGGGCTTGATGTCGCGGTGGATCACCCCGTGACTACTCGCGTGGTCGAGCGCCAAGGCGAGACGCCTGCCCATCCAGGCGACCGTCTCCGGCCAGGACAGGGCGGCGATCTCGGCCCGCACGCTGGAGTCGGTGGGCCGGATCTCGCCCCTGGCCGCCAGTTCCTCGTCGATCGCATCCAGCAGCATCTGGCCACTGTGTGGCTCCCGCGGGCTCTCTCGGATCCGGCGCAACACGGCGAGCAGGGTGCCGCCGGGGACGTACTGCATGTAGAGCAGTTTCACCCCGAATCGCTCGAGGTACCGCTGGTCGAAGACCCGGACTATGTAGTCGTGGTCGAGCTGGGCCATCGTCTGTGGCTCGGTGCCGTGGTCCTGCGAGATCTTCACCGCGACCAGTCGGTGCATGGAACGTTGGCGGGCGAGGAAGACCCGGGCGAATGCCCCGCGGCCGAGCCCCATGAGCAGGTCGAAGTCGTCGATGCGCTGGCCGACGACGATGTCGTCGATCGATCCGGTCGGCGAGGCGCGCTCGTCGTCCATCCGTTCGGGCGACAGGGTCCGAACGTGCCCTCTGCGTGTCGGATCCCCCATGACTGTCCCCTCGGGCATCGACTGCCCGGTCCGATCCATCAGCGACTGACCGCTTTCTTGTAGCGATGGATCGCCAGCGGCACGAACACCACGAGAATCCCGACGATCCAGGCGAGCGAGGCCACCACGGGGTTCTGCAGCGGCCACACGTCCGGTACGACGAGCGCGGGATTGGTGTTGCCGAACAGTTCCCTGACCGCCTGTGTCACAGCCGAGACGGGGTTCCACTCGGCGATGACCCGGAGCACCGTTGGCAGATTCGTGGTGGGGACGAAGGTGTTCGCGATGAACGACAGCGGGAAGATCACCATGAAGCTGGCGTTGCTGTACACCTCCGGCGTGCGGATCCACAGCCCCACCACGGCCATCACCCATGACAGGGCGTAGGCGAACAGCAGCAGCAACACGTACGCGGCCGCGGCCTCGAGCGGGGAGGTGTGGATCCGCCAGCCGACCGCGAGCCCGGCCAGTGACATCACGATCAGGCTCACGACGTTGATCAGCACGTCGCTGGTGGTGCGCCCGACGAGCACCGCGGACTGGGCCATCGGCAGCGACCGGAACCGGTCGATGAACCCCTTCTGGATGTCCTCGGCGAGCCCGAGCCCGGTCCAGGTGGCGCCGAAGATGACCGACTGCGTGAAGATGCCCGCGATCAGGAACTCCTTGTACGACATCCCCGGCACCTCGATGGAGCTTCCGAAGACGTACGCGAACAGCAGCACGAACATGATCGGTGACAGCGTCGTGAAGATCAGCAGGTCCGGCACCCGCCTGATCTTGATGACGTTTCGCTTGGCGATCGTCGCCCCGTCGCGGACCGCCATCTCCAGACCGTTCACGATGCACGCTCCTTTCGGTGGGCGCCGACACGTTCGGCCCCGTCGACCGGGCCTGCACCGTCGGCGGCGCTCCCATCGGTGTCGTTCCCGGCGTTGTCGGCCTGGTGGCCGGTCAGCGCGAGGAACACGTCGTCGAGGGTGGGTCTGCGCAAGGCGACGTCGGTGACCGTCACGTTCCGCCCCGCCAGTCCACCGAGGGCGGCGACGAGGGCGCTGGAGCCGTCGGCGACAGGAACGGTGATCCGGCGCGCGTGCTGGTCCACCTGGATCTCGCCATCGGCCAGCGGGATGAGTGCTGCCCGCGCGTCGTCGAGGCTGGCTCCCGGGTCGAGGGCGAGTTCGATCCGTTCCCCACCGACCTGGTCCTTGAGCTCGTCCGAGGTGCCTCTCGCGATCACCCTGCCGCGGTCGACCACGGCGATG
This sequence comes from Rhodococcus sp. NPDC055112, assembly GCF_053607505.1. Classification (NCBI taxonomy): domain Bacteria; kingdom Bacillati; phylum Actinomycetota; class Actinomycetes; order Mycobacteriales; family Nocardiaceae; genus Rhodococcus; species Rhodococcus sp. NPDC055112. Next base: position 36,534 of record NZ_JBSGTR010000019.1, on the reverse strand, counting down.
GAGTCGGCCAGGCGGTCCGCCTCGTCCATGTACTGGCTGGTGAGCAGCAGCGTGGTGCCGCCCGAGACGAGTTCCTCGATGACGTCCCAGAGGCCGAGCCGCGCCCTGGGGTCGAGCCCGGTCGTCGGCTCATCGAGGAACAGCACCGGCGGGTTCGCGACCAGCGCCCCTGCCAGGTCGAGCCGGCGGCGCATGCCGCCGGAATACCCCCTGACCGGGCGGTCGGCGGCCTCGACGAGGTCGAACTGCTCGAGGAGCTCGCGTGCCCGGTCCCTGCTGAACTTGGTGCCGAGGTGGTACAGCCGCCCGACCATCTCCAGGTTCTCGAAGCCGGTCAGGTACTCGTCCACCGCCGCGTACTGGCCGGACGCCCCGATCCGGGAGCGCAGCTCCTTGGCGTCGGCGACCACGTCCAGTCCGTCGACGGTGGCGTGCCCGGCATCGGGTTCGAGCAGCGTCGTGAACACACGCACCGCCGTCGTCTTACCCGCACCGTTGGGACCGAGCAGCGCGAGGACGGTGGCCTCGGGCACCGCGAGGTCGAGTCCGTCGAGGCCCACGACCTTGCCGTACCGCTTGACCAGTCCCTCGGCCACGATTGCATCAGCCATGCCTACCTCCGCGCGACGTGGATGGTTGGGGCTTGCCCTGCAACGATCGCACTCCGGTCCGGCGGCAGCAACCGTTTTCGCTTCATACCAGGGTCTTCGGATCCCTCCATGGGGTGGTCGAACCCATCCCCTGGGTGCCTGGCGACGGGTCCCGCGCGGCAGGAGGATCGAGTGACCAACCAGGTGAGGCGGTTATTGCATATGTCCAACCCTTCGGTGGACGCCCTGTTCACCGGCGCCCAACTCGAATTCACCGCTGCCGCCATCGCGGCGCGGGTCCGCTCGCGCGGACTGTCACCGATCGACGCGGTCGAGGGTGCGTTGAGCCGGATCTCCGAACGTGATCCCGAACTGGACTCGTTCGTGGTCGTGCGCGGCGAGCAGGCCCGCGCCGAGGCCGTGGCCCTGGCCGCGCGGCCGGACCTGTCGGCGTTGCCCTTGGCGGGCGTGCCCATCGCGATCAAGGACAACATCCCGATCGTCGGGCATCCGCTGGGGAACGGATCCGCGACCAGACTCGTGGAGGCCTCGACCGAGAACCATCCCGTGCTCGATCGACTGCGCCGCGCGGGCGCGGTTCCGGTGGCAATGACGAGGCTGTCCGAACTGTGTGTGTGGCCGTCGACCGATTCGCACGATTCGATCGTCAAGAACCCGTGGAATCACCAGCTGACGGCGGGTGGGTCATCCGGCGGCGCAGGCGCCTCGGTGGCCGCGGGGATGGTGCCGGTGGCACACGGATCGGACTGTCTCGGCTCGATCCGGATCCCGGCCGCCGCCTGCGGGCTGGTGGGCATCAAACCCGGCAGCGGCCTGGTGCCCCGTGAGTTGGGCGAGGACTGGTTCGGCATGGCGGAGAACGGTCCGCTCACGACGACGGTCGAGGACGCTGCGTTGCTGTTGTCGGTGATGGCGGACCGCCAGGAGTTGGCGGAGCTCACCGATCCGGGGCGGTTGCGCATCGCCGTGGCGGCCGGCTCGCCGATGCCGATGACGCCGGTGGACCGGCACTGGCGGGAGGGGGCCGAGCGCACCGCACAGGTGCTCGGCGGTGCAGGGCACCAGGTCACGGCCGCGAAACTGCCGTACCCGAAGAACCCGATTCCATTGGTGTCGCGCTGGACGGCGGGCACGGCCGCATATGCCGAGGGTCTCGATCACACGTTGCTGCAGGCGCGAACCCGGACGCACATCGCGGTCGGGCATGCCATGCGCAGGCTCGTCCGGCCCCGGCAGGTCGACAAGATGGACGCCGCGATGCGGGGGTTCTTCGCGGACTTCGACGTGGTGCTCACCCCGACGCTGGCCAGGCCGCCGATGGGGGCGCACGGCTGGAGCGATCGGTCTTGGCCGTCGAACGTCATGGCGGCCGTGCGTTTCGCGCCGTTCACCCCGGTCTGGAACCTGATCGGCTGGCCGGCCGCGACCGTGCCGGTGGGGATGCACCCCGAGTCCGGGACCCCGTTGGGCGTGCAGATCGCGGCGCCGCCCGGTGGGGAGTCGAGAATCCTGGCGCTGGCGGCACAGCTCGAAGCGCTGCAGCCCTGGCCGCGGGTCGCGCCTGTGTGACAGACACGGGTCGCGCCGGTGAGAGCCGCAGGTCAGAAGGGCCAGGCGGGCAGCTCGGGGAGCCCGGCGCGCGTCGGCCTGCCGACCAGCCAGGCCAGCAGCTCGGCCCGGGGCAGGTCGGGTGGCACGACCTCGGGCGCCGCTTCGGCGAGTTCGGGCAGGTCCCGCGTCAGTATCGCCTCGACGAACGCGTCGGGCCAGTTCTGAACGGTGTATCCGGTACCGAGATCGACGTGATGGATCTCGAGCTCGCACCAACGCAGCACCGGGATGTCCCGACCGGTGACGGGCTTGCGCCACGCCACAGGGGCGTCGAGCTGGTCGGGCCCGATCTTCCGCAGTGATCCGATCACGCGTCGCCCGGCGAATCGCAGGTCGGCATCCAGCAGCTCGACGGGGCGGTCCGCCCCCTCCTCGATGGCGGCGCCCCGCGCCTCCCGTCCGCCCGGGTACATCTCGGGCTGGGTCCCGGACAACACGCCGTCGGCGAGCCGGTTCAGTGCGTCGGCGTTGCGCGCGAGGTGCGTGACGACGTGACCTCGGCTCCAGCCGGGCAGCAGCGAGCCGCCCCTGGCCTGCGCGTCCGACAGGTCGGCGACCGAGGATTCCAGTCGCGCCTGCGACCGCTCGATCTCCGCCAGGACCTCGGGGTATGGCAGCGTCATGGCCGCAGCCTATCGACATCCGGATTCGGCGGCCCGCGGTGGCGGGGCTCACGGAACCATCCGTTGTGCCCGCGCGTTCTACTTGGCAGAAGCCGCTGCGACAGCCGCTCCGCGCCGATGCCCGCGCTAACGGGCATTGCTCGCGGCGGTCGCGGTAACCTTGAACCTCCGGTGAGCAGCCGGAACCCGGCGCACTGTGCTCGACCGGAACTGGAAAGGACTGGCCTGCAGAGGCTGAACCTGTATGAATCGCAAGACTGTGTTTCGCAACCTGGCGATTGTCGCCGGCATCCTGCTGATCATTTACGCGTTCAGCTATTTCGGTAACGACACCCGCGGGTACAAGAACGTCGACACCTCGGTGGCCATCGCCCAGCTCGAGGCGAAGAACGTCACCGATGCGCAGATCGACGACCGCGAGCAGCAGCTCCGCCTGACGTTGAAGCAGGGCAACGACGCGACCGACGACTCGACGCAGATCCTCACGAAGTACCCGAGCGCCGCCTCCGAGCAGATCTTCACCGAAGTCCAGAAGGCGGGCTTGGAGAAGTACAACACCAAGGTGAGCCAGGAGAGCTGGCTGACCTCGATCCTGCTGTTCGTGCTGCCGATGGTGATCCTGCTCGGCCTGTTCGTCTTCGTGATGGGGCGGATGCAGGGCGGTGGCCGTGGCGGCGTGATGGGCTTCGGGAAGTCGAAGGCCAAGCAGCTCACCAAGGACATGCCCAAGACCACGTTCGCGGATGTGGCAGGCGCCGACGAGGCCGTCGAAGAGCTGTACGAGATCAAGGACTTCCTGCAGAACCCGGCCCGCTATCAGGCGCTCGGCGCGAAGATCCCGAAGGGCGTCCTGCTCTACGGCCCGCCGGGAACGGGTAAGACGCTGCTCGCGAGGGCCGTGGCAGGCGAGGCCGGGGTGCCGTTCTTCACCATCTCGGGCTCGGACTTCGTCGAGATGTTCGTCGGTGTCGGCGCCTCCCGGGTGCGCGACCTGTTCGAGCAGGCCAAGCAGAACAGCCCCTGCATCATCTTCGTCGACGAGATCGACGCGGTCGGCCGTCAGCGTGGCGCAGGCCTCGGCGGCGGACACGACGAGCGCGAGCAGACCCTCAACCAGCTGCTGGTCGAGATGGACGGCTTCGGCGACCGCACCGGAATCATCCTGATCGCCGCGACCAACCGTCCCGACATCCTCGACCCGGCGCTGCTGCGTCCGGGCCGGTTCGACCGCCAGATCCCGGTGAGCAACCCGGACCTGGCGGGTCGCAGGGCGATCCTCAAGGTGCATTCGCAGGGCAAGCCGCTCGATCAGCACGCGGACCTCGAGGGCCTGGCCAAGCGGACCGTTGGCATGTCGGGCGCGGACCTGGCGAACGTCATCAACGAGGCCGCGCTCCTGACCGCCCGCGAGAACGGCGCTCTGATCACGGAGGCCGCGCTCGAGGAGTCGGTCGACCGTGTCATCGGTGGCCCGCGCCGCAAGAGCCGGATCATCAGCGAGCACGAGAAGAAGATCACCGCGTACCACGAGGGCGGGCACACGCTGGCCGCATGGGCGATGCCGGACATCGAGCCGATCTACAAGGTCACCATCCTGGCCCGCGGTCGCACCGGCGGACACGCCATGACGGTGCCCGAGGACGACAAGGGCCTGATGACCCGCTCGGAGATGATCGCCCGGCTGGTGATGGCGATGGGCGGCCGCGCCGCCGAGGAGCTCGTCTTCCACGAGCCGACCACGGGCGCCTCGTCCGATATCGACCAGGCCACCAAGATCGCCCGCGCGATGGTCACCGAGTACGGCATGAGCGCCAAGCTGGGTGCGGTCCGCTACGGGCAGGAGCAGGGCGACCCGTTCCTCGGCCGGTCGATGGGGGTGAGCTCCGAGTACTCGCACGAGGTCGCCAGGGAGATCGACGAGGAGGTGCGCAACCTCATCGAGGCCGCGCACACCGAGGCGTGGGCGATCCTCAACGAGCATCGCGATCTGCTGGACGTGGTGGCCACCGAGCTGCTCGAGCGCGAGACCCTCACCCGCAAGGATCTGGAGCAGATCTTCTCGAGTGTGGAGAAGCGCCCCCGGATCACCGCGTTCAACGACTTCGGTGGTCGGACGCCGTCCGACAAGCCGCCGGTGAAGACGCCGCGTGAGCTGGCGATCGAGCGCGGCGAGCCGTTGCCCGACGATTCGGTGCGGCAGCCGACCTTCAGCCAGCCCCGTGAGACGGTTCCGCCGTCGGCACCGGTCCCTGGTCCGCAGAACGGCTACCCGATGCCTGCTCCGAATGGCGGTGGATACCAGCCGTACCCGGATCCGCGGCAGCAGCAGCCTCAGCACGGGACGATGCCGGACTACGGCGCGCCTGCCGGTTGGTCGGCGCCCGGTTGGCCGCCGAGGGACGCGGGCGAGCACCAGCAGCAGCCGCAGCACACCCAGAACCCGCAGAACCCGTACGGCGGGTATCCGCAGTGGAGCCCGCCGCAGCCGCAGAAGCCCGAGGACGAGGGTGGTCCTGCAACCGAGCGCTGGGAAGGGCCGAACGGCCAGCAGTAGTCCGGCGGTAACTAGGCTTACCCACTGATCGCGTCGTACCGGCGTGATCGGTGGGTAACGGTCGGCGAGAGTGGAGGTTCGGTCGGGTGTCGGTCAATCAACTCGGTGGAGCGAATTCCCGTGACGCATCGACGTCACAGGAACGCGACGCAGCGGAGTCCCCTGAGCGTGCTCCCGCGGCGCCGCTCGAGTGCGTCGAGACCGGTCGGGTCTTCGACCAGCCGCGCGCCGAGGCCGCGATTCGTGAGCTGCTGATCGCGGTCGGCGAGAACCCTGATCGGCCGGGTCTGCTCGACACCCCGGCCCGGGTGGCCAGGGCGTACCGGGAGGTCTTCGCCGGCCTCTACACGGATCCGGATTCGGTGCTCAACACCACCTTCGACGAGGGCCACCAGGAGCTGGTGCTGGTCCGAGACATCCCGATGTACTCGACCTGCGAGCATCACCTGGTGTCGTTCCACGGCGTCGCGCATGTCGGCTACATCCCGGGCTCCACCGGCCGGGTCACCGGGCTCTCGAAGCTCGCGCGACTGGTCGACCTGTACGCGAAGCGCCCGCAGGTGCAGGAGCGGTTGACCAGTCAGATCGCCGACGCGATGGTGCGCAAGCTCGATCCCCGCGGGGTCATCGTCGTGGTCGAGGCCGAGCACCTGTGCATGGCGATGCGCGGCATCAGGAAGCCGGGAGCCAGCACCACCACCTCCGCCGTGCGCGGTCTGCTGCAGTCCAGTGCCGCCTCGCGTTCCGAGGCTCTGGACCTGATCCTCCGCAAGTGACGGTGCCGATGCCGGGCCGCTGCGTGGTGATGGGCGTCCTCAACGTCACCAGCGACTCGTTCTCGGACGGCGGCCGTTACCTGGACAGAGACGCGGCGATCGAGCACGGCCTCGAGCTGAGCCGGCTGGGCGTGGACATCGTGGACGTGGGCGGCGAATCCACCCGACCCGGCGCGGCGCGGGTGGATCCGGAGGTCGAGGCCGAGCGGATCCGCCCGGTGATCGCGGCACTGGCCGCCGAGAAGATCACGGTCAGCGTCGACACCATGCGCGCCTCCGTGGCCGCGGCCGCGATCGAGGCGGGGGCCACGATCGTCAACGACGTCTCCGGTGGCCGCGCCGATCCGGCCATGGCCGCGGTGATGGCGGACGCGGGCCTGCCGTGGATCCTCATGCACTGGCGCTCCGCGGGCGAATACGTGCACGCAGGCGGGGTGGAACACTACGACGACGTGGTGGCGGAGGTAGGCGAAGAGCTGCTCACCCAGGTCGACCTCGCGATTCGGGCGGGCGTCGATCCGAGCCGGCTGATCCTCGATCCCGGGCTGGGGTTCGCGAAGACCGCCGAACACAACTGGGCGCTGCTCGGTGCCCTGCCGCGGCTCAACGCGCTGGGTTTCCCGGTGCTGATCGGGGCCTCCCGCAAGCGCTTCCTCGGCAGCCTGCTCGCGGATGAACACGGCGACCGCGCTCCCGACGGGCGCGAGGTCGCGACGGCCGTCCTCTCGGCCCTCGCCGCGCGCGGCGGCGCCTGGGGCGTGCGGGTACACGACGCGCGGGGATCCCTCGACGCGATCGCGGTGGTGAACGCGTGGAGCGCGGCTGAGGAGAAGCACGATGGCTGATCGAATCGAGTTGCGCGGGTTGCGGGTTCGCGGCAATCACGGCGTCTTCGAGCACGAGAAGCGGGACGGCCAGGACTTCGTCGTCGACATCACGGTGTGGATGGACCTGGCGCCCGCCGCGGCCTCGGACGATCTCGCCGACACGATGCACTACGGGGAGCTCGCCGAGACGGCTGCCGCGATCGTGGCGGGCCCCTCGCGCGATCTCATCGAGACGGTCGCCGGGGAGATCGCCGACGCGGTGCTGACCGACGAGCGGGTGAACGCGGTGGAGGTGACGGTCCACAAGCCGTCGGCCCCGATCCCGCTGACCTTCGTCGACGTCGCCGTCGTGGCGCGCCGCTCCCGCAAGGGCCTGCGCGGATGAGTCGCGCGGTGCTGTCCATCGGGTCGAATCTCGGCGACCCGCTCGAGAACCTGCGGTCCGTCGTCGACGCGCTCGGGGATCGCCTGGTCGCGGCGTCGGGGGTGTACGCGACGGCACCATGGGGCGGCGTCGAGCAACAGGATTTCCTGAACGCGACGCTGATCGTCGACGATCCCGGGCTGGACTGCCGCGGCTGGCTGCGGCTCGGGCAGGAGCTGGAGGCCGCCGCGGACCGGGTGCGCGAACAGCGCTGGGGCCCGCGCAGCCTGGACGTGGACGTGGTCGACTGCGACGGCGTCGTCAGTGCCGACCCGGAATTGACGTTGCCCCATCCGCGGGCCCACGAGCGGGCGTTCGTGCTCGTCCCGTGGCTGGAGATCGACCCCGATGCCACGCTGACCGTGCGCGGTGCGAGGGTGCCGGCCTGCGAACTGCTCGGCGACCTCGACGTCACCGAGCGCGACGGGGTGCGGCGGACCGAGCTCCGGTTGGTGCGGCCGTGACGGTGGTGTGCCGGTGATGTCGACGACCCGGATCCGGGACCTGCTCGGGCTGGCGGCCTTCGCGGCCATCGCGACCTGGCTCCTTGTTCGCGCCTTCTACGGATCGCTGCCGCCGATCCCGCTGTTCGCGGGCGCCTCGCTCTATCCGGTCGCCGCCATCGAGGTGGGCGTCGCCTTCATGATCCGGTCGCGGGTCAGCGGGCATCAGCTCGGGCAGGGCCCGCGCCAGCTCCATCCCATCACCGCGGCGCGGGCGGTGGCGCTGGCCAAGGCATCGGCTCTGGTGGGGGCCGCCACCTCAGGTGTCTGGCTCGGATTGCTCCTGTATCTGCTGCCGCAGCGTTCGACGGTTCAGGCGGCCTCCGACGACACCGCAGGCACCGTCGTCGGTCTTGTCGCGGGCCTGGCGCTCGTCGCCGCGGCGCTCTGGCTCGAGCACTGCTGCAAGGCCCCGGACGAACCGCCGGACGAGCCCGCGCTCTAGCGGCGGCTCACCGCGATTGGCGCTCGACGACCCATGCGGCGATCTGCGTGCGGGAGTTGAAGCCCAGCTTCGCCAGCACATGCTCGACGTGTCCCTGCGCGGTCCGCTGCGCGATCACCAGCTTGGCGGCGATGGCCTTGTTGGTCAGGCCCTGCGCGACCAGATCGGCGACCTGCAGTTCGCGTGGTGTCAGGGCCGTCGCGGCGCCCCTCGGTTCCGGACTCTCCTCGCCGAGGTCCTCCCCGAGCGCGAATGCGATCGTCTCCTGCGCGGTCCAGCGGGCGCCGTCCCGAAAAGCCGACTCGAACGCCTGCTCACCCAGTGCCCTTCGGGTCCGCAGCTCACACTCCTCGTGGTACGACTCCAACTTCGGCACGACGGCTCCCGGGCTGCCCACCCGCTGCCACATGGTCCGCGCCGCGCCCAGCAGCAGCGCGGCGCGGCGGGCCCGGTCCGTGGCGATGGCGATCCAGGCCTTCGCCTCGACGCACATCGCGGTCGCGAGCATGTCGTCGGTCTGCCGGGCGAGCTGCAGGCCCTTCTCGAGCAGCTCATCCGCCCGCTGCGGATCGGTCTTCCACAACGCCAGCCCGAGGGCGCAGACCGCGTAGGCGCGGTAGACGAATTCGCCGCTGGCCCCGCTGATCGCGAGGGCCTGTTCCTGGTACTCGATGGCCCGAGCGGCGTCGTCGAGCAGCCCGTATGCCACGGCGAGCCCGAGCAGGGTCGAGATCTGCCGGATGGGATTGCCTTGCGTCCGGAATACCTCGAGGGCCTCCTCCAGGCAGGCCACCGCGCGGGGGACATCGCCGGCGAAGGCGGCCAGGTAGCCGGCGGCATGCATCACGACCCCGCGGATCGCCGGGTCACCGAGATCGTCGGCGAGGCGGAGCGCCTCCTCCGCCTGTGCCGTCGCGGCCGCGATGTCGCCCTGGTTGCCGGTGAGCAGGCAGTTGGCGCACAGCGCCTTGATCCGGTGGGTGGTCGGGACCTCTCCAGGCAGGTCGAGCGCGCGGTCGAGCCAGTAGCGGCCCTCGCTGAGCAGGCCGCGGGAGAGCCAGAACGGGAACATCGCGATGGCGATCCGCATCGCGTGGTCCGCCTCGCCGGGTTCCTTCGCGCTGAACTGCATGGCCTCGCGCAGATTCGGTTGCTCCCTGGCGATTCGGACCATCAGTTCCGGCTGCCGGGGGCCGATCCACTCGGAGCGTGCTCCCAGCATCAGCCCCTCGTACCAGTCCCGGTTCCGCCGGAGCAGCGCCTTGAATTCGTGCGCCTCGTGTAGCTTCTCGCGCCCGTACTCGCGGAGGGTCTCGAGCATCCGGTACCGCACCGCGGCACCGGCCTCCTCGCGGATCAGGATCGACTTGTCCACCAGCGAGGACACCACGTCGAGCAGGTCGGGCGGATCGATCAGGCCGCCCGTACAGACGCCTTCGGCCGCATCCAGCCCGAAACTGCCCGTGAACACCGCGAGCCTGCGCCACAGCACCTGCTCGGCCCGGGTGCACAGCTCGTGGCTCCAGTCGATGCTCATCCGCAGAGACTGTTGCCGGCTCGGCGAGCCTTGCCTGCTGACGGTCATGTACAGGTCGTTGAGGCGTTCCAGGATCTCCTCGGCGGGGATGGACCGCATCCGCCTTGCCGCCAATTCGATCGGCAGGGGCAAGCCGTCCAGCCGCCGACAGATCTGCACGATCTGCGCCAGGTTGTCCTCGGTGAGCTCGAAGCCGGGCTTCGCCGCGGCGGCACGCTCGGCGAACAGGGCCACCGCCTCGTATCGCGGCGCGTTCTGCAGTTCTGGAGTGGGACCCCGGTCCGGGACCGTCAGCGCGGGCACCCGCTGCACGGCCTCGCCGCCGATGACGAGCGGTTCCCGGCTGGTCGCGAGGATGCGCAGGTCGGGGCAGGACCGGAGCAGAGAGTCCGCGAGCTTCGCGACCGCGTCGATCAGGTGCTCGCAGTTGTCCAGCACCAGAAGCACATTGCGGGTGGCCAGGTATTCGGTCAGCAGGACCAGCGGCGGGTGCGCCGGATGTTCGCGGAGGCCCAACGCGGTGGCGACGGTGTCGGGCACCAGCTTCGGGTCCTGCAGCTCACCGAACTCGACGAGCCACACACCGTCCTCGAACGCGCGGCGTGAGTCCTCCGCCACTCGCAGCGCGAGTCGGGTCTTCCCGACGCCGCCGATCCCGGTCAGCGTCACCAAACGGGCAGTGGAGAGCAGCCGCTTCGCCTCGGCGAGTTCGGGGCGACGCCCGACGAAACTCGTCGGTTCTATGGGTAGGTTCCCGATGACTTTGGCCCTTGCGTCGGGCGGCATCACACCGTCCCTCTCGTCTCGTGGTCCTCTATGGCTACGGTACCGTTCGGCCGCGCATCGCCGGATGGTCTCGGCTCAGGAGAGGCCTCCCGGATTCCTCCGATTCCGCTCCGACCGGACACGGGCTCGGCCCGTTGTGACGGCGGACGGTCGGTGCGGACGGCTATCCTCGGCTGCATGACGGTTTCTGGTCGCGCGGGCTCGCTTCGGCGGTACAAGCGCAGCACGAGCCAGATGTTCGTCGCCGCGCTGGTGGCGCTGGCGGTGATCGCGAGCCTGTTCATGATCTTCAGCAACAGCGTCCAGTTGCTGCGTGTCGGCCTGGTCGTCGCCCTGTGGGCGGCGGTCATCGCGGCCATCGCGATGACCAAGTACCGCCGCGAATCGGCCGCCGACAAGGCGAAGGTGCGCGATCTGCAGACCGTGTACGAGTTGCAGCTCGAGCGTGAGATCACCGCAAGGCGTGAGTACGAGATGGGCGTCGAGGCCAAGGTCCGCGACGAGGCGAACCTCGATGTCTCCGAGATCGCGGCCCTGCGGGCGGAGTTGGCGGCGCTGCGCGGCAGCCTCGAGGTGCTGTTCGAGGGCAGGCTGCCCGTCGACCGGGTCGCTCTGCAGGCCGACGCCACCCGGATTCCCGAGCTGGCGAGCCCGGCGCGGCCGAAGACGTTCACGCCAGACCCCGCGTACTCGGCCGCCCCAGGCGCGCGGCCGACGTTCGCCACACCGGATGACGACCCGGTCACCGCCGAGGTCATGGTCGTCGGCGAGACCGAGCCGGAGCCCGCCGCTTCGGCAGCGGCATCCCCGATCCCTAGGCAGGTGCCCCCGCCGCGCCCAGCCCCGTCGCGCCCGGCCGCGCAGCCCGCCGCGACGCAGCCGCCGCCCGAGCCGGTGCCTCCGATCCCGGTTCCCGAGCCGGTGCCGCCCACCCCGGAACCCGCACCGCTGCCCGAACCCGAGCCCGTCCCGCTGCCCGAACCCGAGCCCGTCCCGGTGCCAGAGCCGGTGCCGACGCCAGGGACCACGCCCACGGACGAGGTCTCGTCCCGCAGGGCGCGGCGGCGCGCGGCCGAGCCGGAGCCCACAGCCGAGGCCGAGGCCGAGGGGGAGCCTGCCGTTCCTGCGGGCGCGCACTCGACGGGGCTCTCGGTCGCCGAGATCATGGCGAACATGAAGAGCGCGGAGCCCGAGACGGACGGGCAGAGGTCCGGCCGCCGTCGCCGCGACTGAGCCGAACCCTTCCTCGGGCGTGCCCTAGATCACTCTGTTCCGCCATGGCGGCCGTCCCGGCGCGGCGGCTATCCTCGCTGTGAACGTCTGGTACCCGCCCTGCGGGACTGGAACGAACGAGAGGACAACGGTGACCTCCTCCGAGATCACTCAAGACCCCGCGCCCGCACGATTGACCATCGGAATCGTCTCGGCGGGACGCGTGGGAACGGCGATCGGTGCCGCGCTCGAGCGCGTCGGCCACATCGTCGTCGCCTGTTCCGCTGTGTCCGACGCGTCGATCCGCCGGGCCGAGACCAGGCTTCCCGAGACCGAGATCCTGCCCGCCGCCGAGGTGGCCTCGCGCTGCGAGCTGTTGCTGCTGGCGGTCCCGGACGCGGAGCTCGCCGGGCTGGTCGGCGGCCTGGCCGCCACCCGCTCCGTCAAGCCCGGAACCCTCGTCGTGCACACCTCGGGCGCCAACGGCATCGGTGTGCTCGAACCGCTGACCGCGCTCGGCGCGCTGCCGATGGCGATCCATCCCGCCATGACGTTCACCGGGCACGACGAGGACACCGCGCGGCTGTCGTCCGCGTGTTTCGGTGTCACCGCGGCGGACGAGATCGGCTACGCGATCGCACAGTCCCTGGTCCTCGAGATCGGCGGGGAGCCCGTCCGGGTCCCCGAAGAGGCCCGTGCGCTGTACCACGCGGCGCTCGCGCACGGCAGCAACCACCTGGTCACCCTGGTCGTGGACGCCGTCGCCGCGCTTCGCGTCGCGCTGGCGGGAGACGAACTCCTCGGCCAGCAGCTCGTAGACGACCAGCCCAACGGGGTGGCCGAGCGGGTGCTGGGCCCGCTGCTGTCGGCCGCCCTGGACAACGCGCTGCGGCGCGGTCCCGCGGCGCTGACGGGGCCGGTTGCTCGCGGCGACGCCGCGGCTGTCGCGACCCACCTCCGGGTCCTGGAGGACGTCGACCCCCGGATCGCGGCCGGCTACCGCGCCCTTTCGCTTCGGTCCGCTCAGCGGACCGGGTCCAAGCCCGAACTGATCGAGATCCTGGAGGGCCGCTCGTGAACGGCTACACACGCGGTGAACTGACCGTGCACCACGAACCCGCCGAGCTGACCAAGGTCACCAAGGCGCTGCGCGGCGTCGGGCGCCAGGTGGCGTTGGTTCCGACCATGGGCGCGCTGCACGCGGGTCACCTGGAGATCGTCCGCCAGGCCAAGCTCCGCGGCAGCGTGGTGGTGGTGTCCATCTTCGTCAACCCGTTGCAGTTCGGTGCGGGCGAGGATCTCGACGCGTACCCGCGCACCCTGGACCGGGACCTCGAACTGCTGCGCGAGGCCGGCGTGGAGCTGGTGTTCGCGCCCTCGGCGGCCGCGATGTACCCGGCGGGCAGGCGCACCATGATCCACCCGGGGCCGCTGGGCAGTGAGCTCGAGGGCGCCAGCCGCCCGACGCACTTCGCCGGGATGCTGACCGTCGTGAACAAGCTGTTCCAGATCGTCGGACCCAACCTCGCGTACTTCGGCGAGAAGGACTACCAGCAGCTCGCGCTGATCCGGCAGATGGTCCGCGACCTGAACCTGGACGTCGAGGTATACGGGGTCCCGACGGTGCGCGAGCAGGACGGCCTCGCGCTGTCCTCACGGAACCGGTACCTCGACGAGGCCCAGCGCACAGCGGCCGCGACCATCTCCGCCGCGCTGGTGGCGGGGGCGCACGCGGCGGCCGGTGGAGCCGAGGCGATCCTCGCCACCGCCCGCGAGGTGCTGGCGACGACCCCGGAGGTGGAAGTCGACTACCTCGAGGTCCGCGGCGTCGACCTGGGACCCGCGCCCGAACGCGGGGACGGTCGGCTGCTCGTCGCGGCCAAGGTCGGTAGCACCCGATTGATCGACAACGTCGGCGTCGCCGTCGGCACCGGATTCCTCGAACGGGAAGAGGATTCCCGCACCACGCAGACGACAGCGGCGGGGTAAGAGCGCCCCCTCCACCGACCCTGATTTCCAGCCAGACCCGAAGGACACAACATGTTTCGCACCATGATGAAGTCGAAGATCCACCGCGCCACCGTGACCCACGCCGACCTGCACTACGTCGGTTCGGTCACCGTGGACCAGGACCTGATGGACGCCGCCGACCTGCTCGAGGGCGAGCAGGTGTGCATCGTGGACATCAACAACGGCGCCCGCCTCGAGACTTACGTCATCGCGGGTGAGCGCGGCTCAGGGGTGATCGGGATCAACGGTGCGGCAGCGCATCTGGTTCACCCCGGCGACCTGGTCATCCTCATCGCCTACGGCGTGATGAACGAGCAGGAGGTCCGCGACTACCAGCCGCGTGTGGTCTTCGTCGACGCCGACAACAAGGCCATCGAGCTCGGTGCCGACCCGGCGCACGCCCCCGAGGGCTCGGGCCTGATCACGCCGCGGATGCTCTCCACCCTCGAAGACGCCTCGGCGCTGGTGTAGCCGTGCTGCTCACCGTCGACGTCCGCAACACCAACATCTCACTCGGGTTGTTCGCCGGCACGGGTGACCACTCGAAGTTGGTGCGGGACTGGCGGATGCGCACGGATCCGCGGATGACGGCGGACGAGTTGGCCTGGATGCTGCGGGGCCTGCTCGGGGAGAGTGCGGACCAGATCGTCGGGGTGTCGGCGCTGTCGACCGTCCCGTCGGTGCTGCGGGAACTGCGGGTGATGCTGACCCGGTACTGGGAGCACGTCCCGCACGTGGTGGTCGAGCCCGGTGTGCGAACCGGGGTGCCGCTGCTGGTCGACAACCCCAAGGAGGTCGGGGCCGACCGGATCGTCAACAGTCTTGCCGCGCACCACCTTTACGGTGGGCCGTGCATCGTCGTGGACTTCGGGGTCGCGACCTGTGTCGATGTCGTCTCGGCGAAGGGTGAGTTCCTGGGCGGTGCGATCGCGCCCGGCCTGGAGACCTCGACGGACGCGCTCGCCTCGCACTCGGCGGCGCTGCGGAAGTTCGAGTTGGTGCGTCCGCGGGCGGTGGTCGGCAAGAACAGCGTCGAGTGCATGCAGGCAGGGGCGATCTTCGGGTTCGCAGGCTTGGTGGACGGTCTGGTGCGGCGGGTGCGTGCCGAGGTGCCTGCGTTCGCGGGCAACGACGTGAACGTGATCGCCACGGGGGAGAGCGCCCCGCTGGTGATGCCGGAGTCGGAGACCATCGCGCACATCGAACGGGACCTCGCGCTCGAGGGCCTGCGGATCGTCTACGAGCGCAACCAGGCCCGCCGGGCCGCGAAGCACCCGCCGGTCGGCTGACGGCCGATGGACGGAGGGTTTGCCAATCCGGGGTTCTGTGCCACACTGGTTGGCGTGAATCGCCGCATGGTTGCTCAGGAGTGTTGTCGAGGCTGAACGCCGCCTCGATTCGTTGAGGCACGTCTCACGGCCTTGACCAATTCACCCTCCTGGAGTCTCTCCCATGCTTTCCACATCTGTGGTCTCTTCTTTGGTGCCATCACCAGTCAACGCGCTGTCCTCGCCGAGCCGTCTGCGGCCCGCCGACCTGCTGCGCATCACCGATCAGGGCGCGCAGGACGTGCTCGACGGCCGCTTCGCCGATCTGCTGCCCGGGACCGGGTCGTGGCCGACGGACGAGCGCTGGTCCACCCGCCTGCACGCCGACGATGACGTCGATGTCTGGCTGATCAGCTGGGCGCCCGGCCTCGCGACCGAACTGCACGACCATGCCGGATCGCTCGGCGCGCTCACCGTACTGAGCGGTGTGCTGGCCGAATATCGTTGGAGCGGTGGTGAACTGAAGTACCGCACGCTCGACGCGGGCGATCAGGCCTCGTTCCCCCTCGGCTGGGTGCACGACGTCATGCAGGCCCAAGGCGACCAGGTGTCTCCGGCCGCTCCGACGCTGAGCGTGCACGCCTACTCGCCGCCGCTCACCGCGATGTCCTACTACGAGGTGACCGATCAGGGCACCCTGCGGCGTACCCGCACCGAGCTGACCGATCTCCCGGAAGGACAGTCGGCATGACCATCGACGAGATGCTGGAGAAGGCCCGCGGCAGCTACCGCCGCATGTACGTGTTCGAGGTCGCCGAGGCCGTCGCCCGCGGCGCGATCATCGTCGACATCCGGCCCCAGGCCCAGCGCGCCGCCGAGGGTGCGCTGCCTGGCGCGCTGGCGATCGAACGGAACGTGCTCGAGTGGCGCCTCGACCCGTCGAGCAGCGCGCGCATCGCGCTGGCCGCCGATCACGACGTGGAGTGGATCGTGGTCTGCTCGGAGGGCTACACCTCCAGCCTGGCGGCCGCGGCGCTGCAGGAACTGGGTCTGCACCGGGCGACCGACCTCGTCGGCGGGTACCAGGCGCTGCGTTCCGCCGGTCTGCTCGGCGTCGCCACCAGGGCCCGGCACTACGTTCGGGAGGCCGCGGCCGTCGCCGCTCACTGAGGGCGCATTATGCTGGTCACCCGTGAGTGATGCAGCAATCCAGCCGGCCGATGACACCCCCGAACAGCTCCGGATCCGCCGAGAGAAGCGGGACCGGATCCTGGCGCAGGGTCAGGAGGCCTACCCGGTCTCGGTGCCGCGCACCCACACGCTCGCACAGGTGCGCGCGCAGCACCCTGACCTGGAGCCGGACACTGCCACGGGCACCGAGGTCGGCGTCGTCGGCCGCGTGATCTTCGTCCGCAACACCGGCAAGCTCTGCTTCGCGACGTTGCAGGAAGGCGATGGCACCCAGCTGCAGGCCATGATCAGCCTGGCCTCCGTCGGCGAGGACGCGCTGGCCGCGTGGAAGTCGGATGTCGACCTCGGCGACTTCGTCTTCGTGCACGGCGAGGTGATCAGCTCCCGCCGCGGTGAGCTCAGCGTGATGGCCGACGCCTGGCAGATCGCCTCGAAGTCGCTGCGTCCGCTGCCGGTCGCGCACAAGGAGATGAACGAGGAGTCGCGGGTCCGTCAGCGGTACGCCGACCTGATCGTGCGGCCCGAGGCGCGGGAGATGGCCCGCAAGCGCGTGGCGGTGGTCCGGGAGCTGCGCAACGCGCTCGAGCGGCGTGGGTTCCTCGAGGTGGAGACCCCGATGCTGCAGACGCTGGCAGGCGGCGCCGCGGCGCGCCCCTTCATCACCCACTCGAATGCCCTCGACATCGATCTGTACCTGCGCATCGCCCCGGAACTGTTCCTCAAGCGATGCGTCGTCGGCGGAATCGAGAAGGTTTTCGAGATCAACAGGAACTTCCGCAATGAGGGCATCGATTCGACGCACTCGCCGGAGTTCGCGATGCTCGAGACGTACGAGGCGTACGGCACCTACGACGATTCCGCGACGATGACCCGGGAATTGATCCAGGAGGTGGCCCAGGCCGCCTTCGGGACGCAGCTGGTGACGCTCGCGGACGGCACCGAGTACGACCTCGGCGGCGAGTGGAAGACGCTCGAGATGTACCCGTCGCTGTCCGAGGCGATCGGGGTGTCCGTCACCCCCGAGACGACCGTCGACGAACTGCTGGCCCTCGCGGAGAAGGTCGGACTCGAGGTGCCCAAGGACAAGGGGTACGGCCACGGCAAGCTCGTCGAGGAGTTGTGGGAGCACCAGTGCGGCGACCAGCTCTTCGCGCCCACCTTCGTGCGGAACTTCCCGGTGGAGACCTCGCCGCTGACCCGTCAGCACCGCACCGAGCCGGGCGTGACGGAGAAGTGGGACCTCTACGTGCGTGGGTTCGAGCTGGCCACCGGCTACTCGGAACTCGTCGACCCGGTGATCCAGCGCGAGCGGTTCGTCGACCAGGCCCGGCTGGCCTCGGCTGGGGATGACGAGGCGATGGCCCTCGATGAGGAGTTCCTCGCCGCGATGGAGCAGGGAATGCCGCCCACGACGGGCACCGGTATGGGGATCGACCGCCTGTTGATGGCCTTGACGGGATTGGGAATCCGCGAAACTATCCTCTTCCCAATTGTGCGCCCCTCGGCTCGCTGACCTCTTTCAATTGCTAATTTGCTTTTCTCCGGTATTGCGTCCGTCGGAATGGGCGTAGACTCGTCGCAGCCGGCGCGGGGAAGCGCAAAATTGCAGTTCATTGGAAGGAAACTCGATCCATGGCGAAAAAGGTCACCGTCACCCTGATCGATGATGTGGACCAGGAAGCGGCCGCCGACGAAACGGTCGAGTTCGGTCTCGATGGCGTCACCTACGAGATCGACCTGTCGTCAGCGAATGCCGCAAAACTGCGAGAGCAGCTTGAGGTTTGGGTTTCCCACGCCCGACGTTCAACCGGGCGTCGGCGGGCCAAGGCCGCTGTAGCAGGCGGCAAGAGTCGGGTGGCGATCGACCGCGAACAGAGTGCGGCGATTCGTGAGTGGGCACGGCGCAATGGCCACAAGGTTTCGGCCCGCGGTCGTATCTCGGCGGAAATCACCGAGGCGTACAACAAAGCCAACTGATCTTCCCGAAGTTTGTGCTCTCGTTTCGCCCGCCCCATCGTATGCAGGCTGTTAGCCTCGCGATCGGGCGGGCGGACGAGGGAGCAACTCGAGGGGGAGTGTCATGCGCTGGCGAATTGTGATCGGTTCATTGATTTCGGCGGCCGCGTTGTTCTGGAGCGCAGTCGCCGCGGGCGCAGCGCCCCTCCCCGAACCCGATACCTTTCTTTCCGGCGTTGTGCCGGAATTGACCAATCCGGGCGGATCGGCGCCCGGTAGTAATGACTGGTCGTGCCGGCCGACCGCGGAACACCCCACACCCGTCGTCCTGGTGCACGGCACCGCAGGAAATCGGCAGGACAATTGGGCCGCCTACGCGCCGATGCTGGCGAACGAGGGTTTCTGCGTCTTCGCCCTCACCTATGGCAACTTCGCCGATCTGCCGTGGCCGCTGAGCGCGATCGGCGGCATGCTCCCCGTGGACGAGAGCACCGAGCAGCTCGCGGCGTTCGTGGACCAGGTGCTCGCCGCGACCGGCGCCGACAAGGTGGACCTGGTCGGCCATTCCCAGGGCACCGTGGTGGCCAACAACTACGCGAAGTTCGGCGGCGGGGCGAGCAAGGTCGGCCGGATCGTCTCGTTGGCGCCGCCGTGGGACGGGACCTACGGGGTCGACGGGTTCAGCCTCGGAGCCGCGCTGCGCGGGTTGGGCGTCGACGACGAATTCGAGCTCGGGTTCCCGGCCTGCAAGGCTTGTCCCGAGATGATGCACGGCTCGGGTTTCGTGGACCGTATGCGGTCCGGCGGCCTGTACGTGCCGGGTATCGAGTACACCAACATCGTCACCCGCTACGACGAGATCGTGGTTCCGTACATCTCCGGCATCGAGCCGGGGCCGCAGGCGACCAACATCGTCGTGCAGGACGGCTGCGAACAGGATTACTCGGACCACCTGTCGATCGCCGGCGCCCGGCGGGCGCGGACGATGGTGCTCAACGCGCTCGATCCCGCGCATCAGCGTGCGGTGCCATGCGTATTCGTGCCGCCCGTCGTGGGCTGAGCCCCTCTCCCGGCCCCTGACGAGTCTCGGATCGCCCGCATCCGCCCCTGTTCGCTGCTGGCGTAGAGCCGACGGGAAACGAAACCCCTGGCTGCTGCGTTAGGACCAGTAAGCAGGCACACTGTCCCGCAGTGAATGGGATAGAGGCGGCGCAGGTCGCACCACTGGCCACTAGAGTAGAGGTGCGGCTCGTGGATTCCGTGTAGGGATCTACCCCAAGAAGAACGTGAGGGAGAGCGATGTTCGAGAGGTTCACCGACCGCGCGCGGCGCGTTGTTGTCCTGGCCCAAGAAGAGGCCCGGATGCTCAACCACAACTACATCGGCACAGAGCACATCCTGCTCGGCCTCATCCACGAGGGTGAGGGCGTGGCGGCGAAGTCGCTGGAGTCGTTGGGTATCTCCCTTGAAGGCGTGCGCAGCCAGGTGGAAGAGATCATCGGCCAGGGTCAGCAGGCCCCGTCCGGTCACATCCCCTTCACCCCGCGCGCCAAGAAGGTGCTGGAGCTGAGCCTGCGCGAGGCGCTGCAGCTCGGCCACAACTACATCGGTACCGAGCACATCCTGCTCGGCCTCATCCGTGAGGGCGAGGGCGTGGCAGCCCAGGTGCTGGTCAAGCTGGGCGCCGACCTGAACAGGGTCCGTCAGCAGGTCATCCAGCTGCTGTCCGGCTACCAGGGTAAGGAACCCTCCGAGGCGGGCGGTACCCGCGGCGAGGCGGGCACCCCGTCGACGTCGCTGGTCCTCGACCAGTTCGGCCGGAACCTGACCCAGGCCGCACTCGAGGGCAAGCTCGACCCGGTCATCGGCCGCTCGAAGGAAATCGAGCGGGTCATGCAGGTGCTCAGCCGCAGGACCAAGAACAACCCGGTCCTCATCGGTGAGCCCGGCGTCGGCAAGACCGCGGTCGTCGAGGGCCTGGCACAGGCCATCGTCAACGGCGAGGTCCCGGAGACGCTCAAGGACAAGCAGCTGTACACCCTCGACCTTGGTTCCCTGGTCGCGGGCAGCCGCTACCGCGGTGACTTCGAGGAGCGCCTGAAGAAGGTGCTCAAGGAGATCAACACCCGCGGCGACATCATCCTGTTCATCGACGAGCTGCACACGCTGGTCGGTGCGGGCGCGGCCGAGGGCGCCATCGACGCGGCCTCGATCCTCAAGCCGAAGCTGGCGCGCGGCGAGCTGCAGACCATCGGTGCGACCACCCTCGACGAGTACCGCAAGTACATCGAGAAGGACGCCGCACTCGAGCGCCGGTTCCAGCCGGTCCAGGTCGGCGAGCCGACGGTCGAACACACCATCGAGATCCTCAAGGGTCTGCGGGACCGTTACGAGGCGCATCACCGCGTCTCGATCACCGACGGCGCGCTGGTGGCCGCGGCCACCCTGGCCGACCGGTACATCAACGACCGCTTCCTGCCGGACAAGGCGATCGACCTGATCGACGAGGCGGGCGCCCGGATGCGCATCCGCCGGATGACCGCGCCGCCGGACCTGCGCGAGTTCGACGACAAGATCGCCGACGCGCGCCGGGAGAAGGAGTCCGCGATCGACGCGCAGGACTTCGAGAAGGCCGCGAACCTCCGCGACAAGGAGAAGCAGCTGGTCGCCCAGCGCTCCGAGCGGGAGAAGCAGTGGCGTTCCGGTGACCTGGACGTCATCGCCGAGGTCGACGACGAGCAGATCGCCGAGGTCCTGGGCAACTGGACCGGCATCCCGGTGTTCAAGCTCACCGAGGAGGAGACCACCCGTCTGCTCCGCATGGAGGACGAGCTGCACAAGCGGATCATCGGCCAGGAGGACGCCGTCAAGGCGGTCTCCAAGGCGATCCGCCGCACCCGCGCAGGCCTGAAGGACCCGAAGCGTCCGTCCGGATCGTTCATCTTCGCCGGCCCGTCCGGTGTCGGTAAGACCGAGCTGTCCAAGGCGCTGGCGAACTTCCTGTTCGGCGACGACGACGCGCTCATCCAGATCGACATGGGCGAGTTCCACGACCGCTTCACCGCCTCGCGGCTGTTCGGTGCCCCTCCCGGGTACGTCGGCTACGAGGAGGGCGGCCAGCTCACGGAGAAGGTCCGGCGCAAGCCGTTCTCGGTGGTGCTGTTCGACGAGATCGAGAAGGCGCACCAGGAGATCTACAACACCCTCCTGCAGGTGCTCGAGGACGGCCGTCTCACCGACGGTCAGGGCCGCACGGTCGACTTCAAGAACACCGTGCTGATCTTCACCTCGAACCTGGGCACCTCGGACATCTCCAAGGCCGTCGGCCTGGGCTTCTCGTCCGGAACGGGCAGCGAGTCGAACTACGAGCGGATGAAGCTCAAGGTCAACGACGAGCTCAAGAAGCACTTCCGGCCCGAGTTCCTCAACCGCATCGACGACATCATCGTCTTCCACCAGCTGACCAAGGATCAGATCATCCAGATGGTGGACCTGATGATCGGCCGCGTCGAGAAGCAGCTGAAGAACAAGGACATGGACATCGAGCTGACCGAGCAGGCGAAGTCGCTGCTCGCCAAGCGCGGGTTCGATCCCGTCCTGGGTGCGCGGCCGCTGCGTCGCACCATCCAGCGCGAGATCGAGGACCAGCTCTCGGAGAAGATCCTCTTCAACGAGCTCGGTGCAGGCCAGATCGTCCTGGTCGACGTCGAGGGCTGGGACGGCGAGAGCTCCGGCGAGGACGCGAAGTTCACGTTCACCGGTAGCCCGAAGCCGGTCAAGGTGCCCGATTCGCCCGCGGAGGCGCTGGCGGGTGCAGGCGAGGCCCCCGTCGAGGGCGGTTCCGCCGACTAGGTTTCACGTACGACAAACGCCCCGCGAGCGAGAGCTCGCGGGGCGTTTTCGTGTCTCGGGCGCAATCGCGGGCTCAGGAGAGCGGCGTCACCGGGAAGGGGAGATCCGAGGATCCGCCGCCGTCGTCCACCTTCACCTCGACCAGCACCGTCTCGATCCCGCTGGCCGCGACGTCCTGGCCCGCGGGATAGGCGCGGGTGCCGTCGAACCCGAAGTCGTTGTCGGAGATCAGGATCAGTCGGTTGCCGCGCAGCGCGGCGCCCTCGATCTTGCCGGGCACACCCGCGACCCCGGCGAGGTTCGCGAACAGCGTCTTGTCGGCGCCGGTGATCAGTGCGCGGGTGGGGTCCAGGTCCACGGCGTGGAAGCGGGCCTCGGTGTCGGTGCGCTCCTCGACGAGGACCCGGGTCTGCGACAGCGGGATCAGCGCCGAGATCTTCAGGTCGCGACCCCTGGTGCCCGCTGCGAAGGTGGACGGGTCGTCGAACTGGTACCCGAACTCGTGCACGGTGGCACGGGTCGCGGTGTCGAAGGTGAGCAGCTCGGTGACGGTGCGGTCCTTGTCGCCGCTGACCACGAGCGAACTCTGCAGCGCGACGGCGACGGTGTGGCCGTCGGGCAGTAGGGCGATGTCCTCGAAGCCGCGGTTGACCTTCCGGTCGGCCAGGCCGGCGGGGAGGCTGCCGGTCACCGGGTACGCGACCCCTGCCGCGGTGTAGTCGTCCTCGAGTCCCGCGGGCACGTGCCGGGCGACGACGCGGCCCGTGGCGTCGGCCTCGACGATCGAGGGGCCGTACTCGTCGACCAGCCAGAAGTGGCCGTCCGGGGTGCGGACCACGCCTTCGGTGTCGAGTCCGTTGGGGTTCAGCGGGAGCGGCGTGGCGGCATCGGCGGCGTACGGCTTCTCGTCGCGGGGGAGGTTCGAGAGGCCGGTGACGGGCGCGCCTGCGGGGGTGGTCAGCGGCAGCGTCTCGAGCACGGCGATCCGGTCGCCCTGGACCCGGATCCTGACCAGCGCGGGGGTGAACTCCGGAACGACGAAGGTGCGTCGGTCCGAGCCGTCCACCTTCACCTCGCCGTTGGGCCCGCGATCGGTGACGGTCCAGTACTCGTTTCCACCGATGGGGAAGATGCCGCTGCCGATGCCGCCGAGGGTGACGCCCCGGTCGTCGGTGATCTGCCGCTCGACGTCGGAGAGTGCGGTGGCGGGCAGGGTCGCGGACGACTTCACGATCGGGGCCGCGGGCGGCGCGGCGGAGGCGGGAGCGGCCCCGACGGCGGCGAGCACCGCGGCGGCGGCCGCGGTCAACATGGTTGTGTGAGTGCGCATGAGGGCTGAACCTAGGGGCGCCGGGTGACCATCAGCCGTCGTCGGGGCGAACATCGGGGTGCGGTGCCGGACCGGTCAGGAGGTGCTGGATGACGGGACCCGCCCACCGCGTGATCTCGGCATGGCTGGCCTCGGCTATCCCGGGGGTGGCGAGCACGTAGCGGGCGGTTGCCAGACCGATGATGAACGACCCGAGCATCCCGATCCGCCGGGCAGGTTCGTCGGGTGTGACAACCGACAGCGCGGGTGCCACCTGGGTGACGAAGACCGCCCTCATCGTGGCCGCGGCGCTCTCGCTGGTCATCGCCGAGCGCAGCAGGGCCAGGAAGGTGCTCTGGCCCTCCCATACGGCGAAGAAGCGGGGCAGCAGGACCTCGGCCAGCCCGTCCGGTCGGACGCCGCGCAGGTCCGGGAAATCGAGCGTGACATGGGCAGCGGCCGCGAACAGGTCCTTCTTGCTGCCGAAGTAGCGAATGACCAGCGCGGGGTCGATTCCCACGTCGGCCGCGACGGCCCGCAGGGTGGTGCGTTCGAAGCCGTCCGCGGCGAAGCGTGCCCTGGCCGCGGCGAGGATGTCCGCGCGGGTCTGTTCGGCGTTCCTGGTGCGGGTGGGTCCGGTGTCGCCGCTGCTCGTGCCGCTCATGCCCCGAACCTATCCCGCACGATCCGATAAGTCACCGACCGTGGACTTACCGGATGGGGCGGCGTAGCGTCTATGTCAACAGGCGGTGACATAGCGGGAGCGCGAGTCATGGAAAATGTCGATGTGGTTGTGGTGGGCGGTGGCCCGACCGGCCTGACCATCGCGGGCGATCTGTCCCGCGCCGGCCGTGAGGTCGCTGTCCTCGAACGCTGGCCGCAGATCAATCCGTCCAGCCGGGCCTTCGCGACGATGGCCCGCACGCTCGAGGTGCTCGACAGCCGCAACCTGGCGGATGGTCTGCTCGACATGGGCACCACGATCGGCCTGGTTCATCTGTTCGGCGGCGCGACACTCGACCTGACGCGGCTGCCGTCGCGATACCGGTATGCCCTGATCACTCCGCAGACCAACGTGGATCAGGCGCTCGCGCGGTACGCCTGTGAGCAGGGTGCCGTCATTCATCGGGGTACCGAAGTCATTGGCCTGGAACAGGAATCGGATGGTGTCACGGTCACCGCCCAACCCAAGGGCGGCGGCGTCACCCGATCCTGGCGGGCCCGCTACGTCGTCGGTGCGGACGGCGCCCACAGCACCGTCCGCGAGTTGCTCGGCGCACCGTTCCCCGGCAAGACCGTCCTCCAGTCCGTCGTCCTCGCGGACGTCCGTCTCGCGAACGGCCCTGGGGGCGGCGGTCCCCTTCTCGGCAGCACCGCGAACGAGTTCGCCTTCCTGGTGCCGTACGGGGACGACGGCTGGTATCGGTCCGTGACGTGGGACCGCAACCATCGGCTCCCGGACAGCGCCCCTGTGGAGCCAGGCGAGATCGAGGAGGCGCTCGACCGGGCTCTCGGGCGCACGGTCGGCCTCGGCGAGATCAGCTGGCGGTCTCGGTTCCACTGCGACGAGCGGCAGGTCGAGAACTATCGACACGGACGCGTGTTCCTCGGAGGAGACGCCGCGCACGTGCATTCCCCGATGGGCGGCCAGGGCATGAACACCGGCATCCAGGACGGCGCCAACCTCGCATGGAAACTCGACCTCGCTCTCGGTGGCGCCGATGACGCGATCCTCGACACGTACCAGTCCGAGCGGCACCCTATCGGCCGCCTCGTGCTGTTCCAGAGCGGCGCCTTGATGCGGGCCGTGACGCTGAAGCCGGTCCTGGCGCGGAGGGCCCGCGACTTCCTTGTGCCGAAGACCCTCGAGATCCGGCCGATCTCGAACCTGATCTCCGGCGCCTTCTCTGGCGTCACTCTGCGCTATCGGCACGCTCGCGGACAGCATTCCCTCGTCGGCACCCGCGCCACCGAGGTGCCCCTACGGCGGGGGCGCCTGACCGAAGTGCAGCGCACCCCGGGATTCGTCCTCGTCCGTCGGCGCGGCGCGACCAACCGCGACTCCGACGTTCTCCAGGCCGAACGAACCGACGCTGGACCCGATCTGCTGGTGCGCCCCGACGGATACATCGCATGGGCCGGGACCACAGCGGGCGACGGCGGGTGGCGCACGGCGCTGCAGGCGTGGACGGGTGCAGCGGCGTAGGCGCCGTGCCCGGATGCACGCGGTCATCCACGCCTGGACGTCAGGGTTGAGCGCTCCACCGGATCCCCGCTGACGGCTGCCCCGCGCCGCGCGAGCACGATCGCGAAGGCCGCGGTGCCGACCAGCACGAAAAGGCCTGTGTCCCCTGCCAGATACTCGTTGACGACCACGGGACGGTCGGTGGTGACCACGTAGGTGGCGAGAACCGCGAACGAGGCGTTGTGCGCGAAGTGCGCGAGGACGGCGGGCCACACGCTGCCGGAGCGGATGCGCAGGTAGCCGAAGAGGAACGAGAACGCGACCACCGTGCCGCTGAACAGGATGAGCACGAGGGTGCGCTGCCCCTCGGCGTGGTAGTACGGCGTCAGCAGGATGTACGGGAGGTGCCAGCAGATCCACACCACGCCCACCACGAGCATCGCCCGTCGCTCGCCGAGGAACTCCAGGCGCGGCTGCAGGTATCCCCGCCAGCCGATCTCCTCGGCGAACGCGAGGATCGGCCCGGTGATGCAGAGGACGAGCGAGGACTGCAGCCAGTCCCCCGAAGGGGCGCCGAGGCTCCCGGCGCCTGCCAGCGCGACGCCGACGATCGCGAGCGCCGAGACCCCCGCGGTCGCCAGCAGCGCGAAGGGCCAGTACCGCAGGCCCATGCGGGTCATGCCCAGCGGGCGCCACCCGTCGCGGCGGTAGCCCTCCCGCGTGACGACCAGCATCATGACCAGCACAACCAGTAGTGGCGAGAAGGCGAGCAGCAGTCCCTCGGCGATGTTCGCGGTGCCGAGAGCGACCGCAAGGACGAGGGCGATGTAGGCGATCGCCGCGGTGCGATCGGGCAGGCGTGGGAACACGCGGGGACCTTCTTTCGAGAGACCGACCGGCCCAGCCTCGCGCGGGCACTCCCGCCGGGGCATCCGCCCCGGAACTGATCTTGGTCCGTCCGTTCTCCTACCGTGGGCCTACGGGCGATCGTCGCCAGGGGGAGTCGAACTCGTGATTACGACGACCTGTGCGGCCCGCCGCGTCTGGTCGGGCCCGAACAGCGCCGTCTCCTGCCGGGCCCAGCGGTCCCAGTGCGGCCGGAACATGTCGCCGTCGCGCCGCAGGGCGCGCCGCATCCGCTCGTCCGGGTCGGCGTCGACCCACACCCGCACCGCGTAGTACCCCCGCGCCCGCCCGGTCGTCGCGCCCGCGCCCTCGACGATCAGGTATCGATGGCGGTGGATCGTCCGCCACTCCGCGTATCCGCCCCGATGCCAGTCGTAGCGCCGATACCGCGGGACCAGGCCGCGCCCGGCGGGGGAGAGGACCCACCGCACCAGCAGGGGAACGGCCGCGGCAAGGCCGTCCCAGCCGGGGTACAGGTCGTCCATCCGGACGACCGGTGCGTCGTCCAGTGCCGCGGCGACCTGCTCGGCGAGGGCGGATTTCCCGCCGCCCGAGGGGCCGTCGATGCCCACCAATGTCGGCCCGCGTCCCCGCCGCCGTCGATGGGCGGCGCGTGCCAGCACCACGATCCGGGTGGCACCCCCGCTCTGCGCAGGGGATGTCGGATCGTCATCGGTGGTCATGACGGGCACGCTATGCCGTCGTCGGCGGTCAGCGATCTCCGAGCCGATCGAGGGGGTTGAGGCGCAGGGGGATCCGCATCCCGCCGCGCCACAGCACGGCCATCGTCGATCGGGGCCTGACCCGGCTCTCGTGCCGGGCGAGCGCGCCGAACTCCGCGCCGAGCCCGTCGCGGGGGAGCGCCGCGATGACGGAGCGCAGGAAGTCCGGCGGCATGTCCCGAACCCGATACCCGCCGATGTCCAGGTGGGTTGCGTCGTGCAGCAGGACTGCCTCGGGTCCGTGCCCGGCCGGTGTGCGCGGGTCGTTGTGGCGCGCGATCGCGGTGGCCACCGTCTCCGCCGAGGCGGCGGGGGCGCCGCGGGCGGCCACGAACCGCCTGGCCTCGTCGGCCCCCAGCAGCGCGAAGCAGCCGACGTGCGCATCGGTGGGCGCGCCGAGCGCCGTGTCGTGCAGGACGCACGCGACGAACAGTGCCTCGGGGTCGGGTTCGAGGCCGTCCACCGTGCGAAATCGCATGGCCCACTGCCAGCACCGCAGGCTGTGCGCGAGGATGCCCGGGCTTAGCACCTCGCGGGCATGTTCGAGGGCCTCCGTGGCCAGGGCGGAATCGGGCGGGTCGAACAGCGGCGGGGCCGTCGGGCCGGACCTCGGTATTCCCGCCAATTGGCTTGGCAGCGCACGGGTCTGGATGGCCGCCGCCTGCAGCATGACCCGAAGCCGGTCGGCCCGGCCCAGTTCACCGCTGAGCATGTGCCGACTCCTTCAGTCTGCGGGCGCCGTCCGCCCTGGCCATCTCGATGAGCGAATCCGCGCTGCCGCGGGAGATCGTGCGGCGATGCTCGAGGCTGAGCACGCCGTTGACGGTCGCCCACGCCAGCAGCACGATCTCCTCGATGCCGGGGAGGGGCGAACCGATCGCCGTCACCAGTTCGCGGGTGATCCCGATCAGCGTCGCATCGATGCGCGTGCGGGCCTGCGCCACGACCTCGGAATCCCGGTCGTCGACGTCCGTCAGGCCGAGGATCCGGAAGGCCAGCGGTCGGGCGCGATGAAATGCGACGTACGCGTCGAAGGTAGCCAGGAGTCGGTCCTCGGCGGTGACGCCGGTCATCGCCTCGCGCATGCCCTCTGCGTGCTCGCTCGCCGTGCGGCAGGCGAGGGCGGCATACACGTCGGACTTGCCGCCGGGGAAGTTCGCATAGATGGAGCTGAGCGCGACATCCGCCTCGTTCGCCAGGGCGTCGACGCTGGTCGCGCGGTACCCGTCCCTGGCGAACAGTAGATCCGCGGCGTCGAGGACCGCCGTGTGCGTGCGGCGGCGCCTGCGGTCGGCGGGCGGGTCTAGGCTCATGAAAGAAACCGTAGTACAGTTCCGAAAACGTAGTCAAACTCTGATTTAGGGGTGAGGTCATGTCCGAGGCAACAATCCAGGCACCCACCACGGGCTCCGAGGCGATGCGGCTGTTCCTGCCGCATTCGCCCTTCGTGCAACACCTCGGTATCGAGCTCATCGACATCGGCGACGATCACGCCCGCCTGCGCATGCCCTTTCGCGAGAACCTGGTCACCGTCGGCGAGATGGTCCACGGCGGTGCGCTCGCCGGGTGCATCGACATCGGGATCATGGCCGCGGCGTGGGCCGGGCCGAGGGTCCCCGAAAAGCTGCGGGGCGTCACCGTCGCCATGTCGATCCAGTTCCTGGAGCCGGCGTTCGCCGAGGACGTCGACATCATCGGAACGCGGGTGCGGCAGGGCCGCAGGCTGAGCAGTTGCTCCGTGGACATCGTGACCACGGTCGGGGGCACACTGGTGGCCAAGGGCATGGGGACCTATCAGGTCGGCTGAACGGAGACGCACGTCGGATTGCCCGCTTCCGTGTCGGGCTGACCGGTGCGCGAGGACCGACGGCGTCCGAGTATCGAGTCGCGTGGGGTCATGTTGTCTGGGGCATCGCGTCGACCATCTCGGCAAAGACGTAGACCTGGCCGCCGGCAAGCGTCCCGTCTCGGTCGAGGGTCTCGACGCTCATCAACGCTCCGGTTCCACTGTCGATCACCATCCGGTCGACGTAGCCCTCCTCGAAGGTGAACTCGAGGACGAAGCCGGGCCGACCGGTCCGATCCGCGCCGACGCCGAGATCGCGTGCCCTGATCGCCTCGAGGTCGAGAGCGGCCAGGACCTGGTAGATCCCGGCCTTGACCTCGGCGGTGACTGCGGGGTCAGGGAGCAGCTCGGTCGCCAACCGGTACAGCGCCCTGTCCGGGGCCTCGTCGGCATACCCCAGCCCCAGCTCGTGCGACAGGCTCAGCATCCGTGTCCGCAACTGATCAGGGTCGGTGGGAAGACCGTCCAGCTGGGCGCGCGTCCGGTACCCGGACGTTTCTTCGAGGACCCCACCGGCCGGGCCCACGAGCGCGGTTCCGTCCGGGCGCACGAAGGTGTCGTAGGTCGGCTGCCCCTCGTCGGTGAGATTGGTGAACCGCAGGTGCCGGATCGGCCCTGGCCCGACCGGCGTGGACGTCGCCGCGATCAGGGTCGCCGTGTGCCGCAACGTGAACTGCGGTCCGGCGGCGACGACCTGAGTCTGCTCGGGACCGCCCAGTCCGTCGTGTCCTACACCGAAGGCTATCGCCGCGGCGGCGACGCAGGCGGCACCCACACCAGCCAACACGCGCCGTCCCCGTCGGTGGCGCGTGTCGAGGGCGACGACGGTGGTGGTGGGTGCGCCGGTGGTATCGGAGGCAGGCGGCTGCGTGGACGTGCTGCTTTCTATGGTGCGCATCAGGTTCCGTCTCGCTCGGAGGATGACCTCGTCCCGGGGAGGCTGCGACTCGGGTCGCCGGCCACGAATCTCCGCGAAGTCACCCATGTCCATCTCCTTGCCCCGGTTCGGTCTGCTGTCGTCTAGTTCTTGTGAGTTCGTCGGCTTCCGGTTCGCGCAGCTTGCGCCGGAGCCGGTTCAGGCGGGAACGCACGGTTCCGACAGGGATCTGCAGTGCCACTGCGATCTCGGGATAGCTGAGGTCTTCCCACGAGTAGAGCAGCAAGGTGTCGAGATCTGCCTGCGACAGCCTCCGCAGCCGCCGCTCGAGTGCCCGCACCTCGCGCCTGGCATCGAGCGAGGCGTTCACCCGGTCCTCGAAGGGCAACGGGCTGACGGGCGTCGGATGACGGGCGAGCAGGGCGACGTCCCGGTGGAGGCGACGACGATTCGAATTCAGCAGGTTGCCCGCGATGCCGTACAGCCAGGGCAGCGCCTGCTCGTAGGACAGGTCGAAATCTGCCCGACGACCGAACGCGACCACGAACACGTCAGAGGCGAGGTCGTCCGCCGCATCCGTCCCGGCCCGACGGGCCAGATAGCGGTGAATCGTCCCGAAGTGACGGTCGAAGATCCCCGCGAAGGCCTCCGGATCGGTCAGCGACCGGGCGATCAGCTCGTTGTCCCGCGGAACAGGGTCATCGCGGAGTGCATCAGTGTCCACATGCCCATTTGTCACGGACGCCACTTCCGGTTCACGGCCAGCCGACGGACCGCGCCGCGGCGTACGGTCACTCCCGCTCGAACCGCTCCCGCACCGCCTGCATCTTCGACCGCAGTTCCTCCTGGTCGATGATGCCCAGGTCCAGCAGGGCGTGCGCGGTCACCACCGCCGAGCGCGCACGGACCGGGAAATCGAGGTAGATGGTCTCGCCGAGCTCGTCCTCGGCCTCGCGTCGCTCCAGGTTGTCCAGCGCCCCCCGCCAGGACAGGCATTCGCAGGTGGCCTGCATGCTCGACTCCCACGGTGCCGGCTTCCCGTCCAGTTCGGGCAGGCTCGACTCGCGCCGGGATCCCGGCGCGAGCGTGTCGAACAGCACCCGGTATCCGTCGCCCATCACGCACCGGCCTCGGACGGAGGCTCGGCGGCGGTCCAGTCGACCTGGGGCAGCGCGACCCCGATCATGGTGTCGCGGGTGACGATGGCGGCGAGCTGTTCCTCGGTCCATCCCTCGGTGCCATCGGGCCGCATCGGCATCACCATGAACCGCGACTTCTGGTTGGAGTCGTGCACCCGCACCTCGACCTCGGGTGGCATGTGTAACCCGAACTCCGCGAGCACCTCTCGCGGCCAGCGGACCAGGCGCCTGCGATAGTTCGGGGTGCGATACCAGTCCGGCGACATACCGAGCACCGGCCGCGGGTAGCAGGAACACAGGGTGCAGACGATCACGTTGTGCACCGTCGGGGTGTTCTCCAGGACATAGAAGTACGTGTAGTCGCTCGGGGTCCCTGACCCGGTCGGGTCCCGCCAGTCGATGCCGACCTCCTTGCAGGTCTCGGTGCCATCTGCGAGCAGTCGTGCCTTGAACTCGGGGTCCGTCCAGGCCTTGGCCACCAGCCGGGATCCGCCCGCGGGGCCGACGGACTCGGCCCACTCCGAGAAGCGGCGGTGGTCCTCCGCCGAGAACAGGCCCTTCTCGATCGCCAGTTCCCGGACGGCCGTCTCGAGGATCTCGAACTCGCTGATCTCGCCCGATTCCTGGATCGGTGCGTGGTGATCGTGCGTCTGGCTCACTTCGGCTCCTCCTCGGCGGGTTCCAGCCACCGCTCCGAGCACTCGGTCTCGAGGGTGTCGGCGTCAAATCCGGTGTACTTCGGCCACAGGTCGCGCTGCTTGAACCGCACGACGTAGAAGGGTTCCGTGCGGCCGTCCTCGCGTCCCCACGCCTCGTCCTCGGGGATCACCCACTCCGGGCGGTATTCGACCACCACCCCGGTCCGGCCGCGGGTGTATGCCTGGGTCCTGGTGTGGAACATCGACGTCGCGTCCCGGACGGTGACGCGGTCTCCGATCTGGAACTTCGTCATGACGTCGCCCCCGAGCGTGCCCGCACCTCGTCCAGCTTGGCCGACAGTTCGTCTGGGGTGATCAGGCCCTTGTTGATCAGGGTCTTCGCGGCGACGGTGGCCCAGCGGGCGTAGTAGGGGAGTCCGAAGTAGAGCGTCGCGCCGAGGTCGTTCTCGGCCCGGCGCCGTTCCTCGGAGTTCCACACCCCGCGCCAGCCAAGGCATTCACAGGTGACGTACGTGCGCATCTCCCATGGTTCCTCGTCCTTCTCCTTGTACTCGATCGGCAGATCGGGCTGTCCGCCGACGTCGTGGAGGACGTGCCGCAACGCCGCGAACATCTCGTTGGAGATCTCGTAGGGCGAGTCGAGCGGATTGCGATAGACCGGTGCGATATCTGCGACGCGAGTCTGCAGCGCGTCGAAACTGTTCGGTGAACTCATCGAGGTCTCCGTCGTTCGTCGAGCCTTCGGCCGATCGCCAGGGGCGATGGCCGGGGTGTCCGAACCGGTGGCTCATGTTCTCCGGTTCGGCTAGTGGCAGGGCAGGCCGAGCAGGTGCCTGCCGTCGTGCATCAGTTCGTGCATGTACATGCCGGCGCGTGAGACCGCGCCCTGGTCGAATCCGACCAGGTAGAGAGTGAGCAGCGCGAACAGGATCACTCCGATGGTGAGCGCGATGGCGCCGAGCGATTCCACTGTCCCGCTTGGTGAATGGACTACTGCCATGGTTCCTCCTGGTAACGGGACGTCCCGTGGTTCCATGCGAAGGTCGGCGTGTTCTCGCGGTCGGGGAGCTGATCCTCGATCACAGTGTCGCGGCCTTCTGAGATTACACCGCCCGCCGAGGCCGACCCCCGTTTCCTTCGGAATGGCTACCGCGCCACGGACCGCAAATCGCACCGGCGGGCCCTCGATGGTGTGAACTGGGCGCGTGGCAATCGCATCCCTCGGAGACCAGCCCGCACGGCCGCGGCTCGTCCTACTGTCGCTGATCATCGTCGCCGCCGTCGCGAACCTTAACCTCGCGGTGGCCAACGTCGCGCTGCCGGACATCGGGAAGGCCTTCGACGCCAGCCAGACGCAGCTCAACTTGATCGCGGTCGGCTACTCGGTCGGGCTGGCCGCGTCCGTGCTGTACCTGGGCGCCCTCGGCGACCGGTACGGGCGCAAGACGATGCTGGTCCTCGGCATGGCACTCTCGGTGCCTGCCAGCCTGATCGCCGCGTTCGCGCCCAACTTCGAGGTGCTGTTCGCGGCCAGACTGTTCGGCGGCATCAGCGCGGGGCTGGCCTTCCCGACCACGCTGGCACTGATCACCGCGCTGTGGTCCGGGGCGGCGCGGACCAAGGCGATCGCGCTGTGGTCGGCGATCGGTGGCGGCATCTCGGCGCTCGGGCCGCTCGCCTCCGGGGCGTTGTTGCAGTGGTTCGAGTGGGGCTCGGTCTTCTTCATCACGCTGCCCCTCGCGCTGATCGCGCTCGGCCTCTCGATCGTCTTCGTGCCCAGCCACGTGAACGAGTCGACGGATCCGGTCGACCACCTCGGCGGAATGGTGTCCGTGGTGCTGGTCGCCGCACTCGTGCTGGGCATCAACTTCGCGCCCGTGGACGGGATGGGCGCCACCGCGCTGGGTCTGTTGTCGATCGCACTCGCTGCCGGGGTGGTGTTCTTCTGGCGCCAACTACGGGCTCCCGCTCCGCTTTTCGATCTCAGTGTGGCCCGTCGCAGGATCTTCTGGGTGGCCGCGGTCGCCGGCATCGTGGTGTTCGGGACGTTGATGGGCACGATGTACATCGGCCAGCAGTTCATGCAGAACGTCCTCGGTTATTCCACGCTCGCGGCAGGATCGGCCGGGCTGCCAGCCGCCGCGGTGATGGTCCTGGTCGCACCGCAATCCGCGAAGCTGGTCGAATCCCACGGCGCCCGGTTCACCCTGCTGCTCGGGTACGCGGCGATCGTGGCGGGGCTGCTGGTGGCGCTGCTGCTGTGGAAGGAGGACGCCCAGTACTGGAAGATCGCGCTCGGCTACATCTTCCTCGGCATCGGTGTCGGCCTCGCGGGCACGCCTGCGTCCCGGTCGCTGACGGGCTCGGTGCCGGTGTCCAGGGCCGGGATGGCCTCGGGCACGGCGGATCTGCAGCGCGACCTCGGCGGCGCCATCGTCCAGTCCGTTCTCGGGGCACTGCTCACCGCCGGGTACACGGCCTCGTTCGCCGCGGCCATCGCCTCGTCCCCCGAGTCGGATCAGGTCAGCTCGGAGGTGGAGTCCGCCCTGGAGAAGTCCTTCGCGGGCGCAGCGGACATCGCCGAGCGGTACCCGCAGTACGCGGAGCCGATCATGAGCGCGGCGCGTTCGGCCTTCCTCGACGGCGACACCAAGGCCTACGCGGCGGCGATCCTCATCGTGCTGGTCGGCGCCGCCCTCGTCTTCTTCGCCTTCCCGAAGCGCGAGCAGGAACGAACCCTGTTGGCGGGATATCACGAGACGGATACCGCCGCGGAGCAGTCGAGCGACGTGCGGTAGCGCCCGCGGCCGGTGTGCCGGATTTGGGTGTTCCCTGGCGCGAACGCGGGAACACTGGTCCTGACCGCACTCACGCCCGACGGAAGGAACACCCATGCCAACACGCACCGCCCGCACGGCCTGGAACGGCACCCTGCAGGACGGGTCAGGGCAGGTCGAACTCAGCAGTTCCGGTGCGGGCACCTTCGAGGTCTCGTTCCCCAAGCGTGCCGCCGACAACGCCGACGGGACCACGAGCCCGGAGGAGTTGATCGCCGCGGCGCACACGTCCTGCTACGCCATGCAGCTCTCCGCGTTGATCGCCGAGGCGGGCGGCACCCCGCAGAGCCTGGAGGTGACCGCCGACGTGACGCTCGGCCCCGACGATCCCGGATTCAAGCTGACCGGGATCGCGCTCACCGTCCGAGGTGAGGTCGACGGACTCGACGCCGACGGGTTCGCCGCTGCGGCGCAGGCCGCCAAGCAGACCTGCCCGGTGAGCAAGGCCCTGACCGGGGTCCCGATCACCCTCGATGCGGCGCTGGTCACCTAGGGGCCAGGAACAGAATCGCGATGGTGGACGTTTCAACCATCTGTGAGCCTCGAAACGAACAGCCAGCCCGAATCCGCCGTCGAGCCCGCCGTGGTGATGGAGGTCTGGTCGGACATCGCCTGCCCGTGGTGCTACATCGGCAAGCGCCGCTTCGCGGCCGCGCTGGAACAGTTCGAGCACCGTGACCGGGTACGGGTGGTGTGGCGTTCCTACCAGCTCGCCCCCGAGACGCCGGTCGGTGCCAGGGTCGGCGAGCTCGAGGCGCTGGCCCGGCACAAGGGCCTGCCAGCCGATCAGATCCAGCAGATGTTCGCCCACGTCGCGTCCACCGCGGCGGCCGACGGCCTCACGATGGACTTCGACACCGTGATCGCCGCGAACACCTTCGACGCCCACCGGCTGGTCCACCTGGCGGGGGACAGGAGCGAGGACGTGATGGAGGCGCTGTTCCGCGCCCACTTCACCGACGGCCGGGTGGTGGACGACCGCGACGAACTCGTCGCGATCGCCGCCGAGAGCGGGCTCGACGCGACCGCGATCCGGGCAGCGCTCGAGACCGACGCCGCGGCGGAGCAGGTGCGTGGGGACATCGAGGAGGCGCGGCTGCTCGGCGTCACCGGGGTGCCGTTCTTCGCCGCCGACCGGGCGATCGGCGTCTCCGGCGCGCAGCCCGTCGAGGTGTTCGTCCAGCTGCTCGAGCAGGCCTACGCGCAGTCGGGGGCGATCGCCGTGCTCGGCGACGACGTTGGCAGCTGCGCCGACGACTCCTGCGCGGTCTAGAGGCGCGCGAAGTACCGCCGGGAGTTCGTGCCCAGCAGCAGGCCGAGCCCGGCGACCACCGCGATCAGGTGGACCGTCCGTGCCAGACCGATGAGGGTCGACGCGACGGTGAGGTCCGCGACGTCGAATCCGTTCGCCGACAACAGCCAGGCCGCCGGTTCGATCACCAGCGACGCGATCCCCACCGTCCCGAGGCCTACCAGCAGGGTCGTCCGGGCGGGGTTCGAGCCGCGCCGCATCGCCACGGCGAGCGCGTACACCGCGCCGTAGATCGCCAGCCGGATCGCGCCATTGACGGCAACCGCGGACGGACTCGCGCCGCCCTCCTCCAGCGCGCGAGCGGCCTGGAGGATCGCCTCGACGATGCCCGCGAGCAAGGCGACGCAGAGCAGGGTGAAGGAGAGCTCGACCTGATGTGGCGGGCGGGTGCGAATCTCGGTGGTGGTCATGGTTTCCGAGCGTGCCGCCCGGGAGCGGCAGCGGGCATCACCCCGTGGCGTGAATCCGGGCTCACCCCACGGTATCGGTCGACCGTGCGGGACAACGGAAGAAGCGGTGGAGCCCGGTGCACCGGGCTCCACCGCTTCTTCCGTTG